>JAKFEP010000049.1:0-9441 GCA_036675645.1 Methylotenera sp.
TACTTGTCGCTTGGGTGCCGGTGGCCTTGAGTATCAACGACTTGAGCATGCCTGCAAATTTAAGTGGTGCTGTTGCAATTGGTATTGCAGTTGGCGCAGCCTTGGCAGCCAATTTAGTCAGCCTGAAAAATGTCAATCGCGTATTGCCGGCTGGGCTACTCATCGGCGTGTTCATTATGCTGTTTGCACATGCCAACAGCCTCATTGTAGCCATTATTTTGTTAGCGCTAGTGGGAGCGGCAGGCGGCTTTTACATAGTACCGTTAAATGCACTGTTGCAAGAGCGTGGACACAAAACGGTAGGGGCAGGCAATGCTGTAGCTGTGCAAAACTTTTTTGAAAACCTTTGCATGCTGACTCTGGTTGGAATTTATATTGTGATGCAGAAAAATAGTGTGCCAGTGATTAGCATCACCTTTATTTTTGGAGGCATTATTCTTTTCTGTATTGGTGTTCTGTCGTTCATACGTTTGCGGCAAAAAGAGTATTAATAATCGTATAATATAGACTTATATTTAAGCCTACTTTCTCATGTCTTTTTTCAATAAATCTCAGCATAATACTGATCTGCAAGATTACAATTAATGGGCATCCTAGCACTTGTTAACTCATTATTGCCCGCCTTGCTGTTTAGCGGACAGCGCTAGCGCCTGCCAAAATGAGCACACACCAAACTTCCATGCTGACCAAGCAAGTTATTCGCGATGGCTTGAGCTATATTCTTCGCGGTGGTTTGCGCATTAAAAACGGGCACTTACCCAGCAGCCAGCATACGGTTCCCAGCAACTTTATTGGCATCTGTGTCGCATCCAATGCAGATCCAGCAGTGGATGATTACATTGTGCGGCAACTGCACACTTTAGGTGTGAAGCGTGTACGTCTGGACTTCAGCTATGGTGATATGGACAATCACAATGCGCGTTTTTTACGCAGGTTAATTGCTGAGAAGTTCGAAATTACCCTGCATTTGTTACAGCCTTTTGATGCTGCAAAAAATATGCATACGTCAACAGAACAAGCTGTTTGGCGCGATTTTCTAGTGCAAGTCTTAGATACTTTTGGTGCTGATATCCAAGAAGTTGAACTTGGCAACACCATCAACCGCAAGCGCTGGGCGGGTTATCATTTATTAGGGTTTTTTCAAGCGTGGGGTATCGCCCATCAGGAAATTCAGCGTCGTGGCATCACCTTAATTGGCCCTAATATTCAGGATTTTGAGCCTTTATACAATATTAGCCTGCTTAAGACTTTAAAAAATCTCAATCAATTACCTGACATTCATAGCGATAATTTGTTTGTGGAGCGGGTGACCGAGCCAGAGCGATTTGATCATCGTGTATTTAAGTATCAATGGGCACGTATTTTTAAATACAACCTCATTAAAAAAGCCCAAGTGCTCAAAAAAATCAGCACTGATTTTGGCGTTTCAAAGCTGGCCTCTTCAGTTGCATTTTGGGCGATCTACCGCATACAACGCTTATTACCCGATGGTTTGCAAAAACAGGCAGACTACGCAGCGCGTTATTTTTTACTGTTAGCCGCCTCAGGCAGCTTAACTCAAGCTAATTGGGGCGCGCTTATTTGCCAGCGCGAAGGCTTAATTACGGATGGTCTCACAGAAGCACAATACCCCGATTTAGAGCGAGTAGCCCACTATAAAAATGCGGATGGAGAATTAAAAAATTATCTACCCCACCCAAGTTTTAATGCATTAAAAACAGTGGCAAACTTGATTCAGGGTGCAAGTTACATCGCGCCTATTGCCACCTCACAGGGTTTAGAAATCCACCATTTCTTACAAGGCAATACACATATTCATGCTGCTTGGGCCATTAACGGAAAAATGGCTTTTTTAAGTGATATTTACCCGACTGAAGCATTAAATACTGCCAAAATTTTGCATCGCGACGGCGAAGTGCTGCTTAAAAATGATGACCTCATCACAGAATCACCAATTTACCTGCTATGGGATAACGTTGCATGGGAAAAACTGGCATTGTATGTTAGCACCCCTATTTTGGCACAAGACGTTGCTATTCACGCACATATTGCCAATTTACATTACTTCAAGTTTAAAGAGGGTGATTGGCAAGGCCTGGTATTGGCTAAAGATGCTGCTAATGCACAATTATTGATGCAAAAACTGCATCCAGATACTTTGCATGCACCCAACAAAGATGGCGCATTGCGGCATGCGCGTAATGCCATTTGGGCAGTTCCAGACCCTAGAGACTTGCACGGCGATTCGGCAAAACAATTAACCATTAAGCAACCCATGAAAATGTACCCGCACAAAGCGTTTTTAGATCGCTTTAAGCCAAGCAAGGCCAAGCGTAGCTGGAATGGCGCGATGGAGTTGATGCGGCGTGGAGTAGGCACTGCGCAACCTGTGGCTTACTTTGAAAAAACGGGTGATACTACTCTCAAGCATAATTTTTATATCTGTGAATTTGTCAAAGCAGATGCCAACATTGGGCAAATATTTTCAGCTTACAGCAGGGGTGAATATGACTTTCTTGGCTTAAACCCTGCATCTGTTTATACACAACTAGCGCACTATTGTCATACCATGCATAGTCGCGGCATCCATTTTAGAGACCTATCTGGCGGCAACATCTTAGTAAATATTACCAAGGATACTCATATGCATAAGGCGTTAAGTTTTTCGCTAATAGATACAGCGCGTATCCATGCTTATAACCATAGCGTTCGTTTTAATTTGCGTATTGCCGATTTAACACGCGCTTGTCACAAATTAAATTGGGCTGGACGCGAACGCTTTATGCAAATTTATTTAGGGCTTTCTGGCAGGCAGTTCACTTGGCAAAACCGCTTACAGTTCCGCTTATACGATTTCAAAGTATCGTTGAAACGCACCATTGGTCGCAAAGGTGTCAAACGCCTGATTAAGCGCTTAAAAGGGCAGGCTTAATCTAATGAAAATCATGAGGCGCATTTAAGTAGTTTAGACACAACAGTTTTTGGGAAGCTGTGTAGTATTCAATTCACGTGATGCATAGTGTAAACGAAGCAAAACGAATTCTAACTTAAGGAGATTACTATGTGGACAACACCAGCTGCTACTGAAATGCGTTTCGGTTTCGAAGTTACAATGTACGTAATGAACAAATAATTATTTGTTTACGTATTAAAAAAAGGGTGCTCACGCACCCTTTTTTATTGGCTGTCTGCTGGATTAGGTAATACAAATTCTTTGGGAAGCAGCACCCAGATTTTGCCCGGTTGCTTCATGCTGCCAGCCTGCTTACCTGCACTTTCACCCGCACCCCAAAAATAATCAGCACGCACCCCGCCTTTAATCGCACCGCCCGTATCTTGAGCTAGCATTAATTTTTTAAGTGGTTTATTCGTATTCGGCTGCGTGGTAGATAAAAATATCGGCGCCCCCAACGGCACATATCTTGGGTCTACTGCCGCACTACGTTCGGCAGTCAATGGCACACCAAGTGCACCCAATGGACCTGGAAGCCCTGCAGGTAATTCTCTGAAAAACACATAACTGGGGTTAGCATTCAGTAGGTCTCGCAGTTTTTGTGGGTTATCGCGCGCCCAATCCTTAATGCCTTGCATGCCTGCCTGATCTTTATTCAGTTCGCCACGTTCAATTAAAACACGACCAATGGAATTGTAAGTTTGGCCATTCTGGTCGGCATAGCCCACATGCATACTTTCGCCGTTCTCAAACTGTACTAGGCCTGAGCCTTGCACCTGTAAAAAGAAACCATCCACGATGTCGTTAATCCAAACTAACTCATTACCCGCCAAAGGAGATGGCGTTGCTTCAATTTCAGCGCGCGTTGGATAGGGCACCAATTTGTTGCCTTTGAGTTTGCCGCGTACCCGCTTGTTCTTTAGCTCGGGGTAGGCCTCACCTAAATCGACCGTGATTAAATCTGCAGGCTGCTTATAAAGTGGAAAAGGATATTGGCTAGATTTGCTCCGACTGCCTTTCAGCAAAGGTTCGTAGTAGCCAGTAATCAGGCCGATACTACTCCCATCCGCATTGGCAGTGCTATAGACATTAAAGTATTGCATAAAATATGCTTGCACTGCTTGTCTATTGGGCTTAGTCAGCGTGCTGGCAACGTTGCATGCAGCTTGCCAAGGTTGTTGATAGCCCTGCGTTTTATTCTTTAAGGTGCTACAGCTTTGTAACCAAGCTGGCCAAGCTGCACTGATATCGTCCTCTATAAACCCATCTATATCTTCCCATTGAACTAGCTTTAGCAATGCATAATCTGGCTGCTTAATTGTGGTTACTGGCGGTGAACTTTGTTGTGGACAATCGCATTTCGTCACACTGCTTTGCGTTGCAGGCTTAACGTTGGTTTTGCTGCATGACACAGTGAGCAAAGCTATCAAAATGGAGAGGTAAATTTTCAAAGTATTAATGGCTGGATATTTAATTCAGTACTTTAGGCACAGCCAAGGTAAATGGTTCAATCACCGCATCGAAAAATGTACCATCTTCTGCCACTATCTTATAGCTGCCACGCATGGCGCCCACTGGTGTGGCAAGTAAGGTACCACTGGTGTACTCAAAGTACTGTCCGGGTGCCAACAAAGGCTGCGCACCCACTACGCCTAAGCCTTTTACCTCTTGCACATGGTTATTGGCATCGGTAATCAGCCAATGACGGCTAATCAGCTGTGCTGCGATATTGCCGATATTGCTAATCATCGCCGTGTAGGCAAACGCATACTTGTTTTCTTCTGGATTAGATTGATCTGGCAAATATGTAGTTTGCACACTCACTTTAAACGCATATTTTTTACTATCTACCATGTTAACTTATGATGACGCTGTGATTAAACCGGCGGTTGGAGAGCTAGGACTTGCAGAATATAGTTTTTTCGGCATACGGCCTGCCAAAAAGGACTCGCGCCCAGCCTCTACTGCCTTTTTCATGGCAGAGGCCATTAATACAGGATTTTGTGCAGCGGCAATGGCGGTGTTCATTAAAATGCCAGCACAGCCCAACTCCATGGCAATCGCGGCGTCACTGGCGGTGCCCACCCCTGCATCCACTAATACCGGCACTTTTGCATTTTCAATAATAATCTGCAAATTCCATGGATTTAAAATACCCATGCCTGAGCCAATCAGAGAAGCCAGCGGCATGATGGCGCAGCAACCAATGTCTTCTAGCTGCCTAGCGATAATGGGGTCATCTGAGGTGTACACCATCACGTCAAAGCCGTCTGTAACCAGCGTCTTTGCCGCCGCGATGGTTTCAATCACATTCGGATACAAGGTTTTTGAGTCGCCTAACACTTCAAGCTTAACCAGTTTATGGCCATCTAGTAGCTCGCGTGCCAGCCTCAAAGTGCGCACCGCCTCATCTGCCGAATAACAGCCTGCAGTGTTGGGTAAATAGGTAAACTGTTCTGGCGGCAAACAATCCAGCAGCGATGGCTCACCTGCGTGTTGGCCAATATTAGTACGGCGTATCGCCACAGTTACAATCTGCGCACCACTGGCATCAATGGCAGCGCGGGTTTCGGCAAAGTCTTTATATTTGCCTGTGCCCACCAATAAGCGCGATTGATATGCTTTACCAGCAATAATTAATTCGTCATTCATACTATTATCCACCACGCTCATTAACCACCACCTACGGCACCTACTATTTCTAATTTATCACCATCGCGCAAAGTCACAGCATCAAATTGGCTGCGTGGCACAATCTCGCCATTGCGTTCAATCGCCAAACGCTTACCAGTTAAATTTAATGTCACTATTAGCGCAGTAATGGTCACATTCTCGCTATCTAGCTGCTTTAAATTGCCATTAATAAAAATTTGCATAAGATTGATTTTACTGGAAAGCCTTATTCGACGGTAGATTTTAAAGATTTAAGTTAATTTTTTGTTTTCAATCAATGTGGTATAGAGCTTGCTTAAACCTAATTGTACTTAGATTTTTTGTGTAATCCGCAACAGAATCTATACGTTAAGTACAAAAAAGTAATGATTTTAATGAATTATTGGTCAAGCTTAAGTAACGATTGAATTTTTTTGATAGATTACATACCAAGCTACAGGAACACAATTCCTATAGATTTTAACTCCCAAAAGGAAAATATGATGCAAGCTGCAAATGTAAAACAAGTTTCAAAAACTCAACTGGCGAATCAAGCCTATCATCAAACTGCGATTAAGAAATCGCAAAAACAAGATGTAAAACTTGAAGTAGTCGCTGAACCAACTAAAGCACCAAGTTTTAATCGATTTTTAGAAGCTTATGGTGATTGCGTTTAATTTTACGAATTAGTTTGAAATAAGCTGGGCTTTAAAATTTAAATTTTAAAGTAGATTTTAAGAATAAAGTGGGTAGCGCTTGTTAATTCTAAGCCACGCTAGCCCACATTTCACTTTTTACTCTTTTTATATCTATTACTCAATTTACTTCTGTTATTCAATTTCTAGTTGTGGGCGACCTGCTTCTGGCCAATCCAGATGGTAGAACTGACCACGTGGTTGATCTTTACGCTCGTAAGTATGTGCACCAAAATAATCACGCTGGCCTTGCAACAAGTTTGCTGGCAAATCTGCACTTCGGTAACCATCGTAATACGCTAAAGCTGCACTAAAACCCTGGGCTGGAATGCCGTTAGTCACCGCTAGGGCAATCACTTTACGCCAACCTGCCTGACCTTCATTCATCGCATTGGTGAAATATGGATCTAACATCAAGTTCTTTAAGCGTGAATTGATGGCATAGGCCATGGTAATTTTTTGCAAGAAGCGTGCACGAATAATACAACCGCCACGCCAGATCTGTGCAATTTCCCCAAAGTTCAATTTCCAGTTATACGCTACTTGCGCTTTGTCGATCAGTTGGAAGCCTTGCGCGTAAGCACAGATTTTTGAGCAATAAAGTGCGTTTTTAATCGCTTCAATAATCGCTGCTTTATCTGTTTCTTTTACAAGTGCAGGGCCTTTTAAGATTTTGCTGGCTTCAACACGCTCTTCTTTTAAGCTTGAAAGTGCACGCGCATAAACCGCTGCCGCAATCGCGTTGGCTGGGGCGCCTAGTTCAAGCGCATTCGCAGCTGTCCATTGACCAGTGCCTTTTTGACCTGCAGTATCCAAGATTTGATCCACCAAGAACCCTTTAGACATCGGGTCTTTTTGTTGCAGTATATCGGCAGTGATCTCAATCAAGAAGCTTGATAACTCGCCTTTGTTCCACTCGGCAAATACTTTACCGATTTCATCTGCAGGCATGCCTAACAGGTTTTTCATTAACCAGTAAGCTTCGCAAATCAATTGCATGTCGATATACTCAATGCCGTTGTGCACCATTTTTACATAGTGACCAGCGCCGTCTGGACCGATGTATTCTGCACATGAGAAGCCGCCTTGCACTGGTTTACCAGGTGTACCGCCTTCCATAGGTTCGCCGGTCACTGGGTCGACTTTGGCAGCGATGTCGCGCCAGATTGGTTCTAAGCTTGCCCATGCTTTGCGTGTGCCAGATGGCATAAGAGAAGGGCCAAAACGCGCACCGGTTTCGCCGCCGGAAACACCAGAGCCAATAAAGTCGATACCTTTTACTGCCAATTCTTTTTCGCGGCGAATCGTGTCTGTCCACAATGAATTGCCGCCATCAATAATAATGTCGCCTTGCTCTAAAAATGGCAACAGTGCGTTAATCGTAACATCCGTAGCACTGCCAGCTTTAACTAGCAAAATAATCTTACGTGGGCGTTTGATGCTCAGTACAAAAGAGGCTAAATCAGCATGCCCAACCACGTTGGCATGCGATGGCTCATTGGCCTTGCACTCTTTAATAAAGTTGGTCATTTTTTTAGGGTCACGGTTGTATACCGCAATGGTATAGCCATGGTCGGCAATATTTAAGGCCAAGTTCTGGCCCATTACAGCGAGGCCAACAAGGCCAATATCAGCGTTTTTTGTGGTCATTTTGTTCTCTATTAAGGTTCTCTTAAATGGGTAATTTAAATAAATTTGAGGTAGTTGCTTGTGGCTAGCACCTCTTTTTATTGCTTTAGGATGTTGCTACTCTTTACTACTTTTTGACTACTACGTTTAAAACTAAATTTTAATGTCAATGAATTGCTACAAAGTTCTAGCGAACATTTGCAACGTCATTTGGTAACCCAAGCTTGCCAACTCGGCATCGTAGCGGGCATCTTCGTCACGCATAAAGGCATGCTGGGCGTTAAACTCATGCCAAGTGTAATTTAGATTAGCCGCTGCCAATTTTTGATGCACCAATGTGCGGCCCGCCGCAGGAATATGGTTATCTTGCTTGCCCCAAATCATCATCAGCTCACCTTGAATATCGGCAAGTCTTTCCATGCTGTGTTGATTGGGCTGGTTAGGGATCGTATTAATATGCAAATCGGTGGCGTAGAAACAGGCTGTGGCTTTTACCTCAGGCTGCAAAGCAGCGCGAAACGCCAAATGCCCGCCAATGCAAAATCCCATTGCTCCTAAATTACCACTGTACCAATCCTGCGTGTTTAAAAAATCAATCATGGCGCGATTATCCGTATCGTACCCCTGCACGTCTTTGGCAGCTTTGTCAGCATTGCCTTTATCGCGGCCCGCATCGTCATAACCCAGCACCGTGCCAATCGGATTAAGTTCATGAAACACCTCTGGCACCAGTACCGCGTAGCCGTGCCCAGCCATGAAAGCCGCAGCGCGTGCAATTGGTCCTGTTTGCTGAAAAATCTCAGAGTAAAACAAAATAGCTGGTACTTTTTTGTTGTGAGTCGGCTTGTGAATATAAGTACGCATCACACCTGTAGGCGTGCTGATATCGGCAACTTGCGAGTGAACTAACATATAGGGTTAAAATCTATGATTTGCAAAGGCGTTATTTTACTAGCTTTGGGAGTAATGTTACACAATTAATCCATTAATTTTTAGAATATTGTTGTATGCTTGAAATTAGCATCTCTATCATTAAAAAAGTGAGTGTGGCATGCGAATATTACTCAGCTATTTAGGGTTTATCTTGCCCTTGGTATTTACCCAGACAGCTGCAGCTGAATCCGTCGCGGACTTAGCATTTAAATTAAAGGGCTCAGTCACTAAAGTGCATGTCACCACGCAATCTGGGGGGCATGGCGTTGGCACCGGCGTGGTAGTTGGTAAGGACTTGGTTGCTACCAATTGCCATGTTTTGGCTAATGCACGCGGCGTAAAAATTACCAAGTTTGGTGAAAGCTTTACACCTGAAGCCATGCGTGCCGATTGGAAGCACGACTTATGTATTTTGCGCTTTCAATTTTTGGAGTTAAAACCGGTTGAACTGGGCGATTCTGAAAACTTAAAATACGAACAACCGATTTTCTCTATCGGCTTCCCGGGTGGGCCGCCAAAACCACAATCCACCGTGGGTAAAATTAAAGCCTTGTATCCGCTTGATGATAGTCAAGTGGT
>JAKFEP010000111.1:0-9358 GCA_036675645.1 Methylotenera sp.
TTGAAAATCGTATTAAAACCAGTAGCTGGGAAGGCTGCATGATGAGGCGGGTTTTATGAGCGGGCTAATATGAGTTTAAACCAGCAAGACTGGCGCAAATTACGCTACCCGATCATTGGGCTGGGAGCCGCTCTCATATTAGTGGGGCTGCTGGTTAGCTTTGCCGACCAGTATCGGGCAAAAAACGAAGCTGCCCTGCGCGAGCAGCAAAACATGCTCAATCAAGCGCGGCAGAAATTCCAGTCATCTGGAGTAGAAAAAGAAACTATTATGCAATATCTGCCTGTGTATAACGATTTGCTGGCAAATGGTTTTGTCGGAGAAGAGCGGCGTATCGAATGGATAGAAGCGCTACGTAAAATCCATGCCAAGCACAAGCTGTTTAGCATCAACTACAGTATCGGCTTGCAAGAAGCCTACAAACCCAGCTTTTTGCCTAACTTAGGTAGCTTTAGGTTAAACCGCTCAGTGATGAACCTGAAGCTAGATTTGTTGCACGAGGGCGATATGCTATCGATTATTGACGGCCTGCATGAGCAAACCACACCGTTTATTGTTCGCGATTGCAAAATACAACGCCCTATTGGAGCAGTGGTCAATAGCAAGAATGTAGCTGCCAATATGCAAGCTGAGTGCGAAATAGATTGGCTCACCTTGCGCGATCCTCAACTTTCCAGTGCTGTAATTACGGAGGGATTGTGATGAAACGCTTAATGTTGAAAGTAAGCATATTAAGCTTGGTTTTTTATAGTCAACCCATACTGGCAGCTGACTCGCTTGGACGACTATTTACCTCGCCAGCCGAGCGTAGTAACTTAGATCAATTACGCCAAACCAAGAAAAAATTAATCGCGCCTACCATTGTAGATAGTCCTATCGATGCTGAGGTTTCACCGGTAGTTCTTCCAGATTCAGTTAATTTGCAAGGCTATGTCAAACGTAACGATGGCAAGGATGGTACCGTGTGGGTAAACAACCAAGCCCTGCAAGAAAACTCGCAGAATCAAGACGTGGCTGTAGGCAAACTTTCAGAGGGTAGTAACCGTGTTCCGATTAAACTATCTGGTAACGGCAAGCAACTTAATTTAAAAGCCGGTCAGGTATACGACCCGGAAACTGGACGTGTGCGCGAAGCAAGAAATAATGCTGCGCAAGGTGATGCAGGAACAATTGGTGACTAAAGCTTTATGCAAAAACCTAACCAAAAGGGCGCAGCTTTAATTATTTTAGTGTTTGTGATTTCATTAATAACTCTTACCTTAACTTTTAAAAGTTTAAATGGGAAGCAGCTAGAAGCCGCTAGAAAAGATAAAACTGCAAAAGCGCTTTTTGAGGCAAAAAGCGCTTTGTTAGGATGGTCACTATCACAAGGAATACCTCCAGGACAATTGCCATGCCCAGAAGATATAGGGAAGATAGGTAGTGCTTTAGACGAAGAAGGCATTTCTATGGTTAATTGTGATTCTGCTTCACCGGTAGTTGGCAGGCTGCCATGGAAAACATTGGGTTTAGGCGATATTCGAGATGGTAACGGCGACAAACTTTGGTATGTTTTATCTCCAGGATTTCGCAGTGCGCCAATTAATTCAACCATTAATGGGCAGATAAATGTCAATGGAACGCCAAATGCAGCGGTTGCTTTAATATTTTCTGTAGGAGTAATTTTGAATGGTCAAAATAGACCAACTCCAACAGCAGCTTTGCCACCCTTAGTGGCAGACTATCTAGATTTAACAAATAATAATGGGGATATCAATTTTTCTAGTACAGGCCCAACAGGAACATTTAATGATAATTTATTGCTGGTGAGACAGACAGAGTTATTTCAACTGGTAGAACGTAGAATTTTACGAGAGGTTCGTGGTGATGCTACGCAGGGCCTAACTAGTTTTTACATCGCAAATGCCAATAATTATTCTTTTGCAGATACAGATATGCCGATTGATGGAACCGTCAATGCAGGTGCGCTTGTAGGAACACCAACATACGAAGGTGTAAACGATACGGACCCTGACAACTTATTTTTTAGTGCTGCGATGAAAAATATCTTGGTAAGCAATAATTGGATGTCACTAATTAATTATCAAGTCTCAGCCGATAGGCAATTTGTAACTATGACTTTAAATGGACAATCATTAACAGTAGCTCCTTAGAAATGAAAATAAAATACAAATCTGGTTTTACCTTGGTTGAGATGGCGATTGTGCTGGTGATTGTTGGTTTACTCTTAAGCGCGTTTCTAACACCACTGCTAGCGCAATTTGAACAAAGTCGTAATGCTGAAGCGCGTAGAGATTTGGCAGAAATTAAGGAGGCACTATTAGGGTTCGCAGTGATAAATGGTCGAATGCCCTGCCCAGATGTTGATGGAAACGGTACAGATGATGGTTGTCTAAATACAAACACAAATGCTACAACTGGTGGAAATGTGCCATGGATTACTCTTAACACCAAACAGCTTGACCCTTGGGGTAGGCGTTATCGGTATCGAGTTAATAATGCTTTCAGTGGAGCGTTTGTATTAACGACTGCAGGCGCTGTAGGTGGCATAATCAGGGTATGTACTACAAATGTTTGCGGTGCTACTGAAGCCAATAATGTACCTTTAGTGATATTTTCTACTGGGCAAAATGGTGGAGTTTTACCCCCTGCCGGTTTAGACGAGCAGGAAAATGTAGATGCAGATATAGATTTTGTAAGTCATGATTTTACTAATGGTGCAGGTGGGTTTGACGATATTGTAGTTTGGATTTCTACAAACGTATTGATGAATAGAATGGTAAGTGTAGGTAGACTCCCTTAAATGAACGACAAGCAACTCCTTCGCTATAGCCGCCATATTTTATTGCCGCAAATTGAGTATGCAGGCCAAGAAAAGCTAACCAAAAGCCACATATTGATTGTGGGTGCGGGTGGTTTAGGTGCGCCAGTCGCTTTATATTTAGCGGCTTCAGGCGTAGGTAAGCTGACCATTTGTGATTTTGATACGGTAGATTTAACCAATTTGCAGCGGCAAATTATTCACACTACGCAAAGTGTGGGCATCAACAAAGCGGTTTCGGCGCAGCAGACTATTTACGAAATTAACCCAGAAGTTAACGTACAGACTATTCAGCAAAAATCCACAGAGGCAGCGTTTACAAAATTGGCTGCCGAAGCGGATGTGATAATAGATTGCAGTGATAATTTTGCCACGCGTTATGCGCTTAACCGCGTATGTTTGGCACTTAAAAAGCCGTTAGTTTCTGGTGCTGCAGTGCAGTTTGAAGGGCAAATCACCGTTTATGATTTTAGGCATGAATCCAGTCCATGCTATCACTGCTTATTTCCTGATACGGGGACTGACCAAGAATTGCGTTGTGCTGAAAATGGTGTGTTTGCGCCACTGGTAGGCATGATAGGCACGACGCAAGCAGCTGAAGCGTTAAAAATAATCTTGAATATTGGCGAAAGTTTGCAGGGTCGTTTGCTGTTACTAGATGCACTGAGTATGGAGTGGCGCACTATCAAGTTTGCACGTGATCCAAAATGCGCAGTATGCGCTTAGACACTCTTAACTTTTAAAAATACGCTCTACAGGCATGGATAGATATTGGCTTGCAGAGCATTAATTTTTAGTTATTTGCCACCCACCAAGTTTTTAACTGCGCTGACTAAATCACCTGGCACAACCACGATTTTGCTATTGGTAGAGCTGGCCATTTTTTGCATGGCAGTAATATAGCGATCACCTAATAAAAACGTGGCAGAAGTGCTATTGTCTTTCGCGGCATCAGCAATAAATTTAATTGATTCGGCCGAGGCTTTTGCCGCAACCATTTGTGCTTCAGCATCTTTACGCGCTGCTTCTAATCGCGCTTCTGCATTGAGTATCAGCGATTGTTTTGCACCTTCTGCCTCTGTGACCACGGCTACGCGTTCACGTTCGGCTGCAGCTTGGCGCTCCATGGCGTCTTGCATGTTGCTGGATGGTTTAATGTCCTGAATCTCGACTGATTTCACGGTCAACCCCCAATCCAGTGCTTCATCGGCGATGGCACTTTTTAATTCGGATTTAATACGGTCGCGCGAGGTGAGTGCATGATTTAATTCCATACCGCCAATAATTGAACGCAAATTAGTTTGCACCATATTACGCATGGCCTCGCGGAAGTTTTCAATGCCATAGACAGCGCGCTCGATATTTGAAACCTTAATAAAGGCCACCGCATTCGCTAAAATCACGGCGTTATCGGCGGTAATCACTTCTTGCTGGGGTATTTCTAAAATAATATCTTTGGTGGTCACTTTGTAGCTTACGCGGCTAAACACCGGGTTAATAATATGCAAGCCTGGGCTTAGCACGCCAGCAAACTTACCTAAGCGTTCCACGACCCACTCTTCGCCTTGGGGGACGATTCTGACGCCCTTGAATATGGCGACTATGGCTAAAAGTATGAGTACTAGGCTGAAGGTTTCCATCATGTTTCCCTTATGTTTTTTTAAATAGTGATTTTTATAGATTGAAATTAAATAATTTTTACACGCAAAGTGTTGCCTTCTACAGCAACCACTGCAGCGTTTCTGCCTGCTTCAATGTTTTCATTGGCAATGGCAGGCCACACACGGCTACCCATCAAACCCTGTGTAAAAGTAATTGCACCGGTTTTGTTTGGACCACAGGTTTTTGTGACTTCACCCACGCGCCCAATTTCTTCACCTTGCGCTTGACCAACTCTTGAGTGCGTTTCAGTTTTTTTGTAATTCAGCTTCCATATTGCGAGCGAGCTAATAGACAAGGCGGCGAACATCACAAATTGCAAGGCCAATGCCAAATTTGGGAACATCCACGTTGCAATTGCCACACTCAGTGCAGAAATACCAAACCACAACAAATATATCGTGCCGGTGGCCATCTCAGTGGCTAATAAAATTAAGCCAATCGCGCCCCAAATCCACATTGCGTCTAACATGTTTGCCTCTTAATATTGGTGAGTAATCTATCGGAAATATCTTAGCATCAATTTATGATTTTTTGAGGAAAACAATTCCCTTGTAACAAAATGTGCACCGCAGAAATGAACAATTATAATGAAGAAAAATTCTAGAAATAAACTTATAAAATAAGTGTAAACTATTGATATTAAAGCTGACTACTAACTATTTAAATGACTAAATCTTTTAAACTGACAATTCCAGCAGAGCGCTCAGAACGCCTGCAGTATATGCGTCGCATGTTTCCACAAGCAATAGGCACACAGTTGGGTGACGAATGGCCTGGTGGCAGGCAAGAGGCACAAAAGCGTATTCATACAATTGATGTTGAGGCTTATAGCCGTAACCGTCATTTTTTGAATGGTTCGGTTTCCAGACTTTCGCCGTATTTCAGGCATGGCTGTATCACTCTTAAAGAGGCGTCAGATTACATACGCGGTAAACAAGGTGCAAATGCTGAAAAATTTGTGCAAGAGCTGGCCTGGCGTGATTACTGGCGGCGGGTGTGGTACCAGTTAGGCGACGGTATTTTTAGCGATATCGAAGACCCTAAAGTGGTGTTGGGCGATAAGTTAATGCCTGATTTTATCCGCCAAGGCATTACTGGTTTGCCCTGTATGGACGGTATTATTCGCAATTTAACCTTAGAAGGCTATGTGCATAACCACGCGCGTATGTGGTTTGCAGCCTATGTCGTGCATTGGCTTAAGGTAGATTGGCGCGACGCTGCCGATTGGTTTGAAAATCATTTGCTTGATGGTGATAAAGCGTCCAATCACCTTTCTTGGCAATGGGTGGCTACGCTATTTAGCTCTAAACCCTATTACTTCAACAAAGAGAATTTAAGCCGCTTTACTGGGGCGCAATATTGCGCTAATTGCAAAGTAACGTGCCCGTTTGATGCGAGTTATGAAGAACTTAAAGAGCGGCTTTTTCCAAACGACCTACCAGGTCAGGCTAAAGTACATCGCGTGATCATGCCAGAAAGAATGGCGCTTTCTTCGCATCGTGCAGTAGCAATTTTTGTGCATGATGAAATGTTGTCGTCAGCGCATCCATTATTGCGTCGGTCTATGCCTAAAATTTTTGTGTTTGATGACTTTTTACATGGCAAATGGCCACTTAAGCGCCTGCAGTTTGTGGCAGATTGCTTAAGTGAACTGCAAGACGTAGAGGTGTGGATAGGTGACACGGGCACTATATTGAAAGAGCGCGGCGTTGGGCAAATTTTTACGCAAGACACACCCAATAAACAATTAAAAGCGTTGCTTGAGCCGTTTAATACCCAGTGGATGCCTGAAACCAAATTTGCCGAAACTGAAGTAAGTGAAAAACGTTTAAAACGTTTTTCGCGCTATTGGGAGAAGGTGGGTGTGGAGTTGTTCGGGGAAAATGTTGGTCAGGTTAAATAACTAAAACAGTAATATTTGGGAGAGTAGAATGAGTTTGATATTTTTGATTGCTATGGCTTTAATCGTTGTCTATTTTATTGCTACCTATAATAGCTTGGTCAGCATTAAAAACAACGTAGAAAAAGCCTGGGCCAATATCGATGTGTTGCTTAAGCAACGTAATGATGAACTTCCAAAGCTAATTGATACTTGTAAAGCCTACATGACGCACGAATCGCAAACTTTAGAAAAGGTGATTCAAGCGCGTATGGGCGTAGATGCGGCACGGCAAACGCATGATGTTGCAGAGTTGGGTCAAAAAGAATCTGCCTTAGCTGCCAGTATTGGCGGGCTATACGCGGTGGCGGAGAATTACCCTGATTTAAAAGCCGACCAAACTTTTGTTAATTTGCAACAACGTATTACGGGGCTCGAGAATCAAATTGCTGATAGGCGCGAGTTTTATAACGATTCTGTAAATGTGAATAATGTGCGTATTGCGCAGTTTCCGGATTTGGTAGTGGCGGGCGTATGTAATTTTGAACAAAAACCTTTGTTAAAATTTGCTTCAGCAGCGCTTAAGGACATCGATGTAAGTGCGCGTTTTAACGCCTAGTTTTAATGTTTAAACATTTCAAAAGTAGTAGCGTCAATTTGCTGACGCTAGCTTTAATTGGTGGCTTTTTTATAGCCGCCTTTTTTATGCGTGACCATCCTGATATCCATCAAATTTGGCCTCAGCTATTATTGGGCAGTATTGCGATTAGTTTTTTTGCAGGACTGTTTAATTACTGGCGTTTGCTTAAAATATCCGAAGCACCAATTTCCACAATCTCTGCTGCAGCACAAGGCTATATTGAGCTGCAGGGTACCGCAACTGCTGAAAAACCACTTAAAACACCCTATCATGGCATCCCTTGTGTATGGTATCGCGCATGGGTGTTTGCGAATATGGCAGACAAGAACGAACCAACAGGCATTTATGATTCGCGGTTGCTGGACTATAGCGAAAACCAAATGGTATTTACGCTGACAGATGACACTGGTCAATGCAGTGTTAATCCTAGCGGAGCAGAAGTGATTCATTTTGAGGCGCGTACTTGGCGCAAAAACGACCACCGCTATGTAGAAGAATATCTGCCTGCTGGCAAGCCATTATATGTGCTGGGCCAGTTGGATTCATGGCATGATATGTTGGATAAGGCTACGGCTAAAAAACATTTGGCTGACAAATTAGCCAAGTGGAAAGTGAATAAGCAGCAATTGTTAAACAGGTTTGATCAAAACCGAGATGGCCAAATTGATATGTACGAATGGGAAAAGGCGCGCCAGCAGGCTCATGAATGCTTGCTTGCAGAGCATGCCATGCGAAGAGGTAGTGGTAGTTTTACCTTGGCAAAACCAACAGATAACCATTTGTTCTTGATTTCTGCAAAATCGCCACAGCAATTAAGAGATAGCTACAAAAGCTGGGTCGTTAATCACTTGGGTATTTTGGGTTTGCTTAGTTTGTTGTGGTATAAATTTTCTTAACTACACTACTGCCTATTCAATAAAGCACAGTCACTTGCTATGTTAAAATGGCGTTTATGACTACGCAAACCAATCAAGAACTAGCAAAATCCTTCGACCCTAAAACCATTGAAAGTAAATGGTACGCATTTTGGGAGAGCAAAGGCTATTACGCTGCAGGGTTTAGCAAACCAACAGCGTCTAACCCAGAAATAAAAGACAACTTTTGTATTTTATTACCGCCACCTAACGTCACTGGCACTTTGCACATGGGACATGGCTTCAATCAAACCCTTATGGACGCGCTGACCCGTTACCACCGTATGCGTGGTGACAATACCTTATGGCAGCCAGGCACGGACCATGCAGGTATCGCGACGCAAATCGTTGTAGAGCGCCAGCTAGATGCGCAAGGCGTATCGCGTCATGATTTAGGGCGTGAGAAGTTTCTTGAAAAAGTATGGGAATGGAAAGAATACTCAGGCGGCACAATTACCAAGCAAATGCGTCGCCTAGGCACTTCGCCAGACTGGAGCCGTGAGCGCTTCACCATGGATGAAGGTTTGAACAAAACCGTTACCGAGACCTTCGTCCGCCTGTATAACGAAGGCCTGATTTACAGAGGGAAAAGGTTAGTTAACTGGGATGTGAAGTTAGGTACAGCAGTTTCTGATTTGGAAGTGGTGCAGGAAGAAGAAGATGGCTTCATGTGGCACATCAACTACCCCTTGACTAGTGGTGATGGCCATTTAACGGTTGCCACAACCCGCCCTGAAACCATGCTCGGCGACGTAGCCGTAATGGTGCATCCGGAAGATGAGCGTTATAAACAACTTATCGGTCAAAACGTAAAATTGCCGTTATGCGATCGTGAAATCCCGATTATTGCCGATGATTATGTGGATTTGGAGTTCGGCACCGGCGTAGTTAAAGTCACGCCAGCGCATGACTTTAATGACTATGCAGTTGGTCAACGCCACAAGCTACCAATGATTGGTATTTTAACGTTGGAAGGCAATGTGAATGATGCAGCGCCGAAACAGTATCAAGGTTTAGAGCGCTTTGCCGCACGTAAACAAGTCGTGGCAGATTTAGAGGCACAGGGCTTTTTGGTTAAAGCTGAAAAGCACAAACTTAAAGTGCCGCGTGGCGATCGTACTGGTGTAGTGATTGAGCCTATGCTCACAGACCAATGGTTCGTGGCCATGAGTAAGCCCGCAGCCGATGGTAAGAGCATTACGCAAAAAGCGTTAGACGTTGTCGCGTCAGGTGAGATCAAGTTCTATCCAGAGAACTGGGTGAATACCTATAATCAATGGTTGAATAACATCCAGGATTGGTGTATCTCACGTCAACTTTGGTGGGGGCATCAAATCCCAGCTTGGTACACAGATGACGGCAAAGTGTATGTGGCACATGATGAAGCAGAAGCTAAGACACTCGCTGCAAAAGATGGTTATACAGGTAACTTAAAACGCGAT
>JAKFEP010000020.1:0-9041 GCA_036675645.1 Methylotenera sp.
GCTTTTGCTCCGCTAAGATGTTCATTTACCATGGTACGGTCAATGCCACTGGCTTGTAGTGAATCTTGCTCAATCATGCTTTTACCGTGCAAAATGTAATATTCAAATTCTGGCCTGAAATGCTTAATAAAGCTCAACACAGGCGTTGCAGCAGCGTCACCCAGCGCACAAATGGTGCGACCAGAAATATTGTTGCTGACATCAGTCAACAAATCCAAGTCTTCCGTTTTGCCTTTACCGTCGACGATACGCGAAATCACACGGTAGACCCAACCAGTGCCTTCGCGGCATGGCGTGCATTGACCGCAGCTTTCTTCATAAAAAAAGTAGGATAATCTTTTTAGTGTTTTGACCATGCAAGTCGTTTCATCCATGACGATCATGCTGCCTGCACCCAGGCTAGAGCCCGCCTTACTTAAGCCATCATAATCCATAGTGGCATTTTGGATCATTTCGGCAGTCATCACTGCAGTAGAAGGTCCACCTGGGATCACCGCTTTAAGTTTGCGGCCTTTCCAGACACCGCCCGCCATACTCAACAGCTCAGAAAATGGCGTACCCATTTTAACTTCATAGTTGCCTGGTTTTTCGACATGGCCAGAAACAGAGAATAGTTTAGTGCCGCCAGAATTTGGTACACCCAACTCCGCAAAAGCTTGTCCGCCATGTTGCATAATCCACGGGATCGAAGCAAAGCTTTCGGTATTATTGACGTTAGTGGGTTTGCCAAATACACCATAGCTGGCAGGGAAAGGTGGCTTAAAACGTGGCTGACCTTTTTTGCCTTCAATGGATTCGATAAGCGCGGTCTCTTCGCCACAAATATAAGCGCCATAACCATGCACCGCGTATAAATCAAAACTAAAATTGGTACCAAATAAATTTTCACCTAAATAACCAGCGGCTTTGGCTTCGTTCAGTGCAGCTTCAAACGTTTCGTATTCTTGCCAAATCTCGCCATGAATATAGTTGTAGCCGACACGTGCACCTAAGGTGTAAGCGGCAATCGCCATGCCCTCAATGAGCTGATGCGGGTTGTAGCGCAAAATATCGCGATCTTTAAAAGTACCGGGCTCTCCCTCGTCTGAGTTGCACACCAAATATTTGGTGCCGTCAAAGTAGCGCGGCATAAAGCTCCACTTTAAACCTGTGGGGAAGCCCGCACCGCCGCGGCCACGCAAGTTAGAAAGTTTCACTTGGTTGATAATATCGACTGCTTTGGTTTTCTCAGTGACGATTTTTTTGAGTTGTGTATAACCACCCACTTTTTCATAGGCGGCCAATGAAGCTGGATTTTTCTCAGTTAAAGTGCGCAGGGTGAGCAGCGTTTGGCCTTTAAGGTCGCTCATAACAGCTGCTTTAGCTTTGGTTGCCATATTATTTCAGGCTCACTTTTTCTAAATCCGACAAGATTTCATCTACTTTTTCTGTGGTTAAAAACTCGTGCATAGTGTGATTATTCACAGTCAACAAAGGCGCACCACCACAAGCGCCCATACACTCACCTTCTTTCAGACAGAATCTACCGTCTGCGGTCACTTGGTTAAAGCTTACACCGAGTTTGGTTTGCAGGTGATTGACGATGACATCAGAATCGCGCAACATGCACGAGATATTAGTGCAAATGGTAATTTTATATTTGCCGACATTTTCCAAGTCGTACATATTGTAAAAAGTCGCCACTTCCATTGCCGCAATTTCAGGCATACGCAAATACGCAGCCACCTCACTAATACACTCTTGCGATAACCAGCCACGCTCGGTTTGCACAATGCGCAATGCGGCCATTACTGCCGCCTGCCGTTGGCCAGCTGGGTATTTGGTGATTTCGTAGTCGATTTTTTTGATGGCTTCGTTACTTAACATGTTGCAACTCCACACCAATTAATCTTGAAAAAGCAAAAGTTCTAAACAAGACAAGTAGCACAGCAAAAAAATTTGCGCCGCTTAGGCATTCTAAGCAAGTACATTTTTTTGCGAAGCAACGGAGTATTGTGACGAAATTTTTCTTTTTCATTATCGGTCTATCTCACCAAATACAATATCCTGCGTGCCTATTATCGCCACCAAGTCCGCAATCATGTGCCCGCGTGTCATTTCATCCATGGCAGAAATATGCGCAAAACCCGGTGCGCGAATTTTCAAGCGATACGGCTTATTTGCACCGTCCGATACCATATAAATACCGAACTCACCTTTAGGGTGCTCCACTGCTGCATAAGCCTCACCTGCCGGCACATGAAAGCCTTCAGTAAATAATTTAAAGTGGTGGATCATGTCTTCCATGTTGGTTTTCATGCCTTCACGGTCTGGCGGCGCGACTTTATTATCGGTGGTAATCACAGGGCCAGGATTCGCACGCAGCCACTTAATACATTGTTGGATAATTTTGTTAGATTGGCGGAACTCCTCCATACGCACCAAATAACGGTCGTAGCAATCGCCATTCACGCCCACTGGAATATCGAAATCCATATCAGCGTACACTTCATAGGGCTGTTTTTTGCGTAAATCCCACTCAACACCAGAGCCGCGCAACATTGGCCCTGTGAAGCCCAGCGCCAATGCGCGCTCTGGTGAAACCACGCCAATGCCTACCGTACGCTGCTTCCAAATGCGGTTATCGGTGAGTAAGGTTTCGTATTCATCCACATAGCCAGGAAAGCGGTTAGTGAAGTCTTCAATAAAATCGAGTAATGATCCTTGCCGATTTTCGTTAAGCTTGCTGATTTCTTTTGCGCTGCGAAACTTGGCGGCTTCATGCTGTGGCATGCGGTTTGGTAAATCGCGATATACGCCACCTGGACGATAATACGCGGCATGCATGCGCGCACCAGAGGCAGCTTCATACACATCAAACAAATCTTCGCGCTCTCTAAAGGCATACAAAAACACCGTCATGGCGCCCACATCCAACGCATGCGCGCCCAGCCACAACAAATGATTCAAAATACGGGTGATTTCGTCAAACATGACACGGATATACTGTGCGCGAACCGGCACTTCCAGATTGAGCATTTTTTCTATGCACATCACATAAGCATGCTCATTGGCCATCATCGACACATAGTCCAGCCTATCCATGTAAGGAATACTTTGCAAATAGGTGCGATTTTCGGCTAATTTTTCGGTGGCACGGTGCAGCAAACCAATATGGGGATCGGCACGTTGAATTACCTCACCATCCAGCTCCAATACCAGACGCAGCACACCATGTGCAGCCGGATGCTGTGGACCAAAGTTCATGGTGTAATTGCGAATTTCAGCCATTACCGATGCGCCCCTTCGTCACGAATCACTCGCGGTACATTGTTGCGGTCTTCAATCGAAACAGGCTGGTAAATCACGCGCTGCTGTTCTGGGTCGTAACGCATTTCCACATTGCCGATCATAGGGAAATCTTTACGGAATGGATGGCCGACAAAGCCATAATCGGTGAGGATCCTGCGTAAATCAGGGTGGTTTTCAAACATAATGCCAAACAAATCAAAGGCTTCACGCTCATACCAATTGGCCACTGGCCAAATATCCACCAAGGTTGGCATCACCGGGAAATCGTCATCGCGGGCAAACACACGCAACCGCACACGCTGATTTAGGCTGACGGATAACAAATGCAATACGACTGCATACCGAGCACCCTCATATAGACCATCTTTATAATCTGAATAATCTACGCCACATAGATCAATGAGTTGTTCAAACTTAAGTTCGGCGTGGTCACGCAATTTTGCACACACCTCTAACAGACTTTCAACTTTGCACTCGATACTAATTTCACCAAAAGCCACATCCAGCTTAATGATGTGCATGCCTAGGGCTAGTTTTAATTGTGCTGAAAGTAGTTCTAGTTTTGTCGACATAGTCTTTTAATTTTTAGTCTTTTTTGCTTTTTCTTGGTGCAATCATACTATCGAGCGATTGTATTGGTACGTCTGATTTTTTTCTGCAGTTGGATTATGCCAAACAACAGCGCCTCTGCAGTGGGGGGGCAGCCTGGCACGTATACGTCCACAGGCACAATACGGTCACAACCGCGTACAACCGCGTAAGAGTAATGGTAATAACCGCCGCCGTTGGCGCAACTCCCCATCGAAATCACCCAACGCGGCTCGGCCATCTGGTCGTACACCTTACGCAGGGCAGGCGCCATTTTATTTACCAATGTGCCTGCCACTATCATCACATCTGATTGACGCGGGCTGCCACGAAACACAATACCAAAGCGGTCTAAATCATATCTTGCTGCACCAGCATGCATCATTTCGACCGCGCAGCAGGCCAAGCCAAACGTCATTGGCCACATCGAGCCAGTTCGCGTGTAGTTAATCACCGTATCTAGTGACGTGGTGATAAAGCCTTTTTCTAGAACGCCTTCAATGCTCATGCTTTTGCCTTATTGAAAACTAGTCCCATTCTAAGGCACCCTTTTTCCACTCATAAATGAAGCCGACGACAAGCACAAACAAAAACACCATCATTGCAAAAAAACCAGCCAAGCCGATTTCTTTTATGACCACTGCCCATGGAAATAAAAATGCGATTTCTAGATCGAATAAGATAAACAGGATAGCGACTAGGTAATAACGCACATCAAATTTCATGCGCGCATCTTCAAACGCCTCAAAGCCACACTCGTATGGCGAGTTTTTCTGCGCATCAGGTTTGTTTGGGGATAAGATTTTACCGAGGATAAGTGGCCCTAACCCAATTGCGAGGCCAACTAAGATGAACAGCAATATTGGAAAATAATTTTCCAGCACGAGGGCTTTCCTGACTCTGTTTTTTTGATTGCTGGCTTTTTAGCTTATGGCTTTGGGCTGCGAAATCAAAAACTAACTATAAAAAATTATTAATTAATAGTATCTTGGAAATACCGTTTTAATATGACAATGATCAAGCAATTACTGGTGCCGACGGAGAGACTCGAACTCTCACGACTTTCGTCACTACCCCCTCAAGATAGCGTGTCTACCAATTCCACCACGACGGCAATCACCACAAATTAATTAGGCCAAATGTTAATTCGGTATGTCTTTCGCGGCGCTGCCAGCAGGTGTTTCTTGTTCTGGTTTAGTCTCTGTTGTAGCAGCAGGTGCAACGGTTGTTGTCACTGATTCGGCTTTAGTTGCGCCCTTTATTACACTGCCGCTACCAGCACGATGACTCGCCATATACGCTAATGTTAAACTAGTGGCAAAAAACACGATTACACAAGCTGCGGTCGCTTTACTCATAAAGTTAGAAGAGCCACTTACGCCAAATAAACTACCTGATGCGCCACTACCAAAGGCGGCGCCCATATCGGCACCTTTGCCGTGCTGTAATAGCACCAAGCCAATAACGCCTGCGGCGGCTAGTACGTGAACCACTGTGATTAAATTTTCCATGAGTTAAACCTTGATTTTAAACTTTAAGTCTTACCTAATTTTTTGCCTATTTCATGCAGCTGCTTTTTCAGCCGCATAGCAAATATTTTCAAATTCTTGCGCATTGAGCGAGCATCTACCAATCAGCCCACCATCAATATTTTCTACTATGCATAATTGTAGCGCATTTTGTGGGTTTACGCTGCCTCCATAGAGTATTTTTAGCTGGTTTGCCGCCTCAATATTTAGCGCGCCGATTTTGTTGCGAATAAATCGATGCATGCTTTTTGCCTGCTCCGGCGTAGCAGCTAAGCCAGTACCGATCGCCCAAATCGGCTCATACGAAATCACCGTATTGGCGAATACCTCAGCACCATAACCGTTAATAATGGCATCCAACTGCTTGCTCACCACCATTTCCATGACACCCGCTTCGCGTTCTATCAACGTTTCACCCACACATAAAATCGGGGTAATGCCGTGTTTCTTGGCCACCATAAATTTTTGCGCGATGTTTTCATCCGACTCGCAATAGGCGGTTGCGCGCTCTGAGTGACCAATAATCGCATAAGTTGCTCCAAAATCGCGCAACATGTCTGCACTCACCTCACCCGTGTAAGGACCAATCTCATTTTTGGCCAGATTTTGCGCACCCCAGGCGATATCCGTGTGCTGTAGGGCGCTTTGCAACTGGGCAAGATAAGGATAAGGCGCGCAAACCACTACTTGTGTGTGTTTTAAATTGGAAAGTGTTGCAATAAAATCGTTCAACAAGGTAGCATTTTGTTTCAAGTTGCCATGCATTTTCCAATTGGCTACAACCAGTTTTTTAATGGTTTTCTGTGTCGGTTTTTGTGTCATGGCTTTCTTTGGTTTAAAGACGGTATGGCCTTAATAATTGGCGCGAATTCTACGCGCGCCTATAGTCTTGGTCAATGTGCCATATCAATGTAAATGTGCTCAAGCAAATAAATCTGACTCTGACTTTGGTTCAGGTTTACCCACCATCGCCAAGTGTTCTAATGCAGCAGTAAATTCAGTGTTGTACTGCAAATGCTGCATACTTTCAGGGTGGCGCGACCCATGCATGTGCGCCAAACGTACGATGCTTTGCGCTGACATTTTCCACTCAAGCTTTTCTAATAACTCATCTGCCAGATCGGGGCGATTGCACAGTAGCACCATGTCACAGCCCGCATTCAGCGCGGCTAGGCTACGAGTTGTCACATCGCCACCCACACTTGCGCCTTCCATGCTTAAGTCATCGCTAAAAATCACGCCGTTAAAACCCAATCTTTCACGCAACACTTTTTGCAACCATTTGGGCGAAAACCCTGCGGGCTTATCGTCCACTTTCGGGTAAATCACATGCGCCGGCATAATCGCCGCCAAACCTTCATTGATCATTTGCCTAAACGGCTGCATGTCGTTTTGTGCAATCTGGTCAAACTCACGCTCGTCAATCGGAATACTCACGTGTGAATCGGCCACCACAAAACCATGCCCGGGGAAATGCTTGCCAACTGCCTGCATGCCGCCTTTTTTAAGGCCTTGCATCAGGGAAAAAGCCAACTCGTTGATCGCTTGCGCATTTGCGTGAAAAGCCCGGTCGCCAATCACCAAGCTATCGCCATAATCCATATCCAGCACTGGCGTGAAACTAAAATCCACACCGTGTGCACGTAGCTCTGCTGCTAAAACCCAGCCAGCTTGCACGGCTAATTCTTTGGCTTTTTTTCTATCCACGTCCCAAATCTTGCCAAATTCACGCATCGGCGGGATTTTCGTGAAGCCATCTCTAAACCTTTGTACGCGCCCGCCTTCATGATCCACCGCAATTAAAAGTGGCGGGCTGCGAAGCGCATGGATACTGGCTGTCAGGGCAGATAATTGAGCACAATTTTCAAAGTTACGTGCAAATAAAATCACACCACCCACCAGCGGGTGCTGCAATCTTTTAACGTCATCATCAGTCAGCGTTTTGCCAACCACATCCAACATCACCGGGCCTAAACTCATACCAATGCTTTCTCTATCAACATGCTTGAATAATATTTTAACTGATGCCTCAGTTTAACCGATACAAAGAAGTCACTTCTTTACTACGTGCAGCATACAGCGGGTCTGATTGGTCAGCAGATTTTGCATGCTTAGGTGCAATATCCAACTTTTCAACCACAGTTAAACCCGCATCCGTAATCCATTTTTGCAAGTCTTCAGTTGATCGCAAACCTAAGTGCTCAGCTAAGTCAGACATTACCAGCCACGCCTCACCCTCGTCATTTAAGTGTGCTTTTGCGCCAGCCAAAAAGCTTTTCAACATTTGGCTATTGGGGTCATAGATAGCATGCTCAATTGGCGCATTGGCCTTGGCTGGTAGCCACGGCGGGTTGCATACAATCAAATCCGCTTTTTTGAAACCGCTGGGGAATAAATTAGCCTGTTCCACTTCAATATATTCTTTCAATCCTAACTGCGCAATGTTTTCACTGGCACAATTTAATGCACGAACATTATTGTCCGTGGCAATTACTTTTTTAATGCCGCGATTCACCAAAATCGCGGCGATGACACCAGTGCCAGTGCCGATATCAAACGCGGTTTTAAAATTACTCAGCGGTGCATTATTAATGAGATCCAAATATTCACCACGCACTGGGCTATATACGCCGTAATGCGCATGGATATTGGCTGACAGAGCATCAATATAGACGCCTTTTTTGCGCCATTCATGTGCACCTACCATACCTAATAATTCGCGCAGTGATAGCACCAGCTTGGCTGGTACTTTATCCACCTTCGCATTAATAATCAGGGCGCCTGCTACCGCATCTTTGGTATTAGGGGCGCGTTTCAAATCGCAACTACCGTGATTAAGCTCAATTAAAATTTTATTAGCGATACTCGCACGCTGAATTTGCCGCGCACGGTGCTGGTGAAACGCCTGCGTTAGGTTTTCTGCAGGCTGAATCGGTTTAATATCAAACTTGCGCGTAATCGCTTGTAGCATCTGTTTAGCATTTTGAAAATCGCCTTTATACAAAAAAGCTGTGCCCTCGCACACAAGCTTGTAAGCCTCTTTGGCGCTGGTAGTATCATCTGCAATGCGTATATTTTTAGGCGGTGGATTACCTGCCTCAGACTGCCAAATGGCTGTTTGCGGTTTGTTTTTTTCTTGGCCAGACTTTCCCAACCAAGTTACTTGTACTTCTTTTGTTAATATTTCAGTCAATGTGTGTCTCAATAAGGTTTAAATCAAACAGGTTAAATTTTAAAGGGATTAAAGTCGGTATTTTTATCGTAATAGTCTTCGTTTTCGGTACGTTTTAAAAACGCTACGGTTTTATAGACTACCGGCGTGAAGGCAACTTCTACTGCAATTTTTGCGATGATTTGCGCACCGATAATCAGCGGGATTTTATCATTAGGAATAATGCCGGTATTCCAAAATGCCAGCGGAACGAATATCACGGTATCTACTACCTCGCCAAAAATGGTGCTGGTAATGGTGCGTTGATATAAGTGCCTGCCAGCACTGACAGTCTTCATTTTTGCCATCACAAAACTATTTACAAACCCACCAGCGGCAAAAGCAATCATCCCGGCCAAGGATATTCTCCATGTGCTGCCAAACGCCACTTCGTATGCGTCTTGATTATGCCAATATGGCGC
>JAKFEP010000043.1:0-9031 GCA_036675645.1 Methylotenera sp.
ACCACCATGCGGCTTCCCACCACAATCGCGTCTGCAAATTCCGCTACTTGTTTAGCAGTCGCGGCATCTTTAATACCAAATCCCACACCAATTGGCAAACTTGTTTTGCTGCGAATCTCGGCTACACGCGCTTTTACCTGTGTGACATCCATATTGGCGGCGCCTGTCACGCCTTTTAACGACACATAATACAAAAAGCCACTGGCTTGGTTGACGATTAAATCGACACGTGCATTATCTGAAGTAGGCGACAGCAAGAAAATGCTATCCATACCAGCTGCTTGCAAGCTGGCAATAAATTCTTTGCATTCTTCTGGCGGATAATCCACCGTCAGCACACCATCCACACCCGCCGCTTTAGCAGTCTGAGTAAATTTTTCTGCGCCCATCGCCTCGATAGGATTTGCGTAGCCCATTAATATAATTGGGGTAGTTGTGTCCGTTTGGCGAAACTCCTTTACCATTTCCAGCACTTTATTTAGTCCAACTTTATGCACCAACGCACGTTCGCTTGCGCGCTGAATCACTGGGCCATCGGCCATCGGGTCAGAAAAAGGGATGCCCAATTCAATCATATCCGCGCCGTTTTTTACCAGTGTGTGCAAAATGGCCACGGTATGCTTAGGATGTGGGTCGCCCGCAGTGATGTAAGGGATTAAGGCTTTTTTGTGATTGGCTTTAAGGGTGGAGAATACAGATTGAATACGTGACATATGTTTGAATATTATAAATTCGAATAGATCTGGAAATTAAAAAACACTAAACAAGGCAAGGCGCGCGCTAAAAATAAAAACGACGCATATGCTTTATATGCGAGTTTTTGGTTTTTAGTGTAGTAACGCTGCATTGTGAAGTGATTTTTGATTTATAAGGTGATATTGGCTAGTTTAGCTACAGTATTAATATCTTTATCGCCACGACCGGATAGGTTGACTAAAATCACTTCATCTTTGCGCATGGTTTTGGCCATTTTTTCGGCATAAGCCAAGGCATGACTCGACTCTAATGCAGGAATAATGCCTTCTGTACGACACAGACTGTGAAAAGCGGCCATGGCTTCATCATCGGTAATCGCCACGTATTCAGCACGTTTAATATCCTTTAACCATGCATGCTCTGGCCCAACACCCGGATAATCCAAACCCGCCGAAATCGAGTGCGTTTCAATAATGTTACCGTCGCTATCTTGCATCAAATAGGTACGGTTGCCATGCAACACACCTACGGGGCTGTTGGCAGTTAAAGGCGCAGCGTGCATGCCCGTTTCCATGCCATGGCCAGCCGCCTCTACGCCAATTAAGCGAACATTCGGCACATCAATATAGGGGTAAAAAATGCCCATTGCATTAGAGCCACCGCCCACACAGGCAACCACTGCATCTGGCTGGCGTCCTATCATTTCTTGCATTTGCTGTTTAGACTCTATGCCAATGACCGCCTGAAAGTCGCGCACCATCATCGGGTATGGATGTGGACCAGCGACCGTGCCAATAATATAAAACGTGTTAGATATATTGGTCACCCAATCGCGCATCGCTTCATTCAACGCATCTTTTAGCGTTTTGGAGCCGCTTTCAACCGGCACCACGGTTGCACCTAGTAGCTTCATTCTAAATACGTTAGGCGCTTGGCGCTTTACATCCTCGCTGCCCATATACACCACGCACTCTAGGCCCAAGCGCGCTGCAATCGTCGCTGTAGCTACGCCATGCTGGCCTGCGCCCGTTTCGGCAATCACGCGGGGCTTACCCATGCGCTTGGCCAGCAATGCTTGGCCAATGGTGTTATTCACTTTATGTGCGCCAGTATGGTTTAAATCTTCGCGCTTCAAATAAATCTGCGCACCACCCACCTTGTTAGACCAGCGCTCCGCATGGTAAATCGGGCTCGGGCGACCAACAAAATGTTTCAAATCATAAGCATACTCCGCCAAAAACTCTGGGTCGTGACGATATTTTTCATACATCACACGTAGTTCTTCAAGCGCTTCAACCAAAGTCTCGGCCACAAAAATACCACCAAATTGACCAAAATGACCACGCGCATCTGGCATATCGTATGCTTTCTTTTGCTGGTCTTGATTATTCTGATTTTGATTATTAATGTCTTGCATTTACTACTCCTAGCTTTCTTTTACCGCTTGCATGAATGCAGCAATTTTTTCCGCACTCTTTATCCCTTTGGTTAACTCCACCCCGCCACTTACATCCACTGCATATGGTCGCACTTGTTGAATCGCGCTTGCCACATTATTGGCATCTAGACCGCCAGCCAAAATGATTGTTTTAGGCAGGTTTGGGGGAATTAAACCCCAATCAAAGGTATGGCCTGTACCGCCATAGGCTTGCTCATTATAGGCATCTAATAACAAGGCTTTAGCTGCTTTAAAATCAATTGCGTATTGTAACAAATTTGTATCAGGCTTAACGCGAATTGCCTTGTAATACGGTAAGTTTATTTGCGCACATTGCGCGGGGGTTTCATCGCCATGGAATTGTAAAATATCGAGGCGAACTTGCGATAAGGTGGATTGAATTTCGTCTGAACCTGCGTTGACAAACAAACCCACAACGCTTACAAATGGCGGCATAGCAGCGACAATATCCCTTGCTTGAGCAATGCTCACGTAACGCGGGCTAGATGTGTAAAACACCAGCCCAATCGCATCTGCGCCTGCCTGTACAGCACTTAGCGCGTCTTCAACACGGGTGATGCCGCAAATTTTTACTCTTGTACGTTTCATTTAATTAAGTTTGTCATATTGTATAAGCGTAGCTGAAACGTGATGTATTGTCAGTTAGATTTGGTTTTAATAAATATCACTTTTAATAAATTTCACCTAGGCTACGCTGCGTGCTGGGCAAACCAAACTTCTCGTCATACTGGACTCCCACCAAATATAAGCCATTCGCAGAAAAGGTAGGTGGTGAAAGTGTCCGGTTCTTTTGAATAAGCAGGTCTTGAATCATGGTTGGCGGCTGTTTCCCATTACCCACATAGATCAGTGCCCCCACCATGTTACGTACTTGGTGCTGCAAAAAAGCATTAGCGGCAAACTCAAAAAACAACTGCTCACCCTGTTGTTTTAAGGTTGCTATTTGCAGATTTTTAATCGGGCTTTTGGCTTGGCACTCACTCGCGCGAAAAGCACTAAAATCATGTTCGCCCTGCAGATAAGCGATAGCTGTTTGCATCACGCTCACATCTAAAGGCAAATGATACCAGCCTGCCTTACTGGCCATTATTGCAGGCGCAACTGGCGCATTAACCAATAAATACTGGTATCTACGCTGTTGTGCCGAATAGCGCGCATGAAACTCATCTGTCACCGTTTTTGCCCATCTTACACGAATGCTTGCTGGCAAAAATGCATTCACACCACGCGTCCAGGCACTCTCAGGGCGTACTGTTTCAGTATCAAAATGCACAATTTGAGCAAGCGCGTGCACACCAGTATCAGTGCGTCCTGCAGCATGTATGCGTGTCGCCTGGTTAGCGATATTTTTAATAGCCGCCTCTAAATAATCTTGCACCCCGCACGCATTGGTTTGACTTTGCCAACCACAATACGGTGTGCCATCGTACTCAACACATAAGGCAATACGCATTAAAAAAGCGCCTTAGTTACATACAATCCCAAAAATAACAGCACAATCACTAAAAAGTCTAAATAGCTAAACTGTGGTATTTTTAAGGTGACATTTTCCTCTTGGTCTATTTGTTCTGGTTTACACGTTGCCATATTTTTTAATTGACTCATCAAATCTTGTTTGCTATTTGCCTCATTTTGTAACTCGACATAATGCAAAGTCAGCCATAAACGCGCAACGAATCGCTCTATTTTTAGCCCGCAATATTTAAGTGGCGAAAATATAAAATAAAATCCTGAAATCAATTCTTGCCGAGTATTGCATGCCAAAATCAGATTTAAGGCAGCCAGCATTAGCATCAGTCTTAATATTTGCGTTAACCCAGCCCAAATGCCCTCGTAACTTGGGCTAATAGCAAATGGCCAAAATAACACATGCTCACCTGGTGTGTTAAACGAAAAAATAAGCAGCATCACTAAAAAAAACCACTTGAATCGGAAGATTACGCGTAAAAAATTATTGTTTTGAGTGATCGCAAGCGCAATTGCAACACCAATAAATAGAATGCTTAATGCATTTATAGTCATTAAATTAATTGATATCGCCAATACAAAAAAAATTAGCAATTGAGTAATGATGTTAATTTTAAACATATGCCTATTTTATTCGTAATCCGTAACTAAGATAAATTTGGGCGAATAATATTTATCAACAAAAAAGCCGGGGATTACCCGGCTTTTTCATTACTCATAAGTTATGCGATTTGTGATAACAGCACTTCTGCACGCTTACGTTGTGCCACTCCACCTTCTTTTAATACTTCTTCTAACAACTCTTTAGCGCCTTCTTTATCATCCATTTCGATGTAAGCCGCCACCAAATCCAACTTCGTCTCTACCTCAATTGGTTCAGTACCAGAAACATTGTTTAACTCATCTTGCCCTGAAAGCTCGGCTTTCTCGACATTCACGGCGTCAGTACCGTCATTAAGCTCTAAGTCTATCGTGGTTAAATCAAAAGTGTTGGGCTCTGTCGCGCTATCATCGGAATAATTAACAGCATCTGGTGATATAGTTTGAATGTCGAAATTGAAGTCTGTACTGGAATTGAACTCCGCAGAATCCATCTCAGCTTGCATATCACTAAGATCTAACACAGCCTCGGTATCAGGCGTATCTTCTGTAACGGGCGATTCCTGTTCCGAGAAATCAATTGTACCAGCCTCTAATCCCTCATAAGCTGACTGATCAGCTGCAGTATCAGCGATTGTGTCGCTTATATCCAACACATTGTCAGTACTCATATCAGCAGGCTCAGCAAATGCGTCAGGCATAAATTTGGGTGCTTCAAAGTTAGTAGGCATATCAAGCGCTGGCATGGTATTGCTAAAGGTTGCCATATTGCCTTTGTCTAAAGACGCCTGATTTTCCACAGCATCATCAGCGGGCATCGAGCTAAACTCACCAAAATCTCCCATATCAAAATCTAAAGCATCACTCTCGACTTTTGCTTTAGACGATTCAGTGGATTGGCCAACACTGTTTTCTTCATCAAACTGCGGCAATTCAAATGTAGCTTCTTCAGCTTTAGGTGTAGTTGCAAGTGTATCGTCAGCTGTGTTTTGCGCTAACGATTCTTTATCATATGAAAAGTCTAAATCTTTTTCTGCCGCTAAAGGTGTATCCGTAAAGTCACTTGCATCTAAATTATTACTTACGCCTGTAGGCACGCTTGTGGCTTGATAGAGTGGGTTATTTGGTTCAAGTTTAATGCCAATTTCCGCAACTTTAGCCCACATTGGGTCTTCAGCACCTAATGAGGTATAAAGCTCACCAGCAATGGTTTCAAACGCTGACAGATTTTTACTGGCAGCATACATTTCTAACAGTTTCAAGTGCAATTCATGACGTTTAGGCTCTTTAGAAATCGCATCTTTTAAGATTTCTTCTGCCTGCGCATCACGGCCATACGCCATATACACTTCTGCTTCAGCAATTGGGTCAACATCGTTAGTATCAATCATGCCACCACTAGCGCTTTGAGAGAAGTCTGTCAGGAAGGATGTATCGCCTGTATCGACGCTAGCACTCGCGGTATTACCAAACACGGTATTCGCTTTTAAGCCGCCTGAAGTCATGATGCCTTGCTCAAAATCAGCTAGATTCTTCTCGCGTTTCTTACGCAAATATAGCCAACCACCGAACAATAAAACCAGCAAACCACCTAATGGTGCGAGTAGGTTTAAATTTAAGTTATCCATGATGCTGGCGAAAAAGCCAGGCTCTTCAGCTGAAGCGATTTCAGCTGACGTGATGACTGGTTTAGGCTTGTTTTCTACAGGCGCGCTTGTTTCCGGCTTCACTGACTCGACTGACTTTACTTCTTCCGCAGGCTTTGCAGTTTCTACAGGTGCCGCAACAACCTCTGCGGGTTTGCTTGTTTCAGTAGCTGCCTGTTTTTGAATGTCAGCCATAGCGTCATTCTTCATCGCTAGCAATTTTTGCATATCTGCAATCTGCTTCTCTAAATCAGCCGTTCTATCTTGTGCCTCTTTTACACTTTTTTCACGTGCAGTGGCCTCTTCTTGCAATGCAGTAATTTTAGCTTGCAACGATTTTATGTCTTCACCGGTTACTTTTGAAGCTGCCGCATCCCCTGCAGAAAGCTTCACAACATCTTTGGGTCCAGTTGTAGCAGTTTCGGACTTATCTTCAGCACTGGTGATTTTACCACCCGCCGACTGTGTACTCGCTTCAGAATCAGCTGATGCAGAATCTGCAACCATACCAGCCAATTTATTTCGATAGGCATTCCAATTGGCAGTCTGTACTTTGACCTCTCTTGAGGCTTGCGATTGTGAAATTGAATTTAAGGTATCTTGGGACGGCTGACGTAAAATTTGTCCTACTTTAAGACGATTAATATTGTCGCCCTGAAAAGCATTTGGATTGGTTTGATACAAACCAACCAGCATCTGCTCAAGACTTACACCTTCTGGCTTCATATCTCTGGCAATGTTGGCAAGCGTGTCACCACGTTGCGTCATATAATCTTCTTCTGAAACAGTAGTATCAGCATCTTGGGCTGGCATCACGCCTTTACTAGACTTTGTACTATTGCTTGGTGAACCACTGCCAGCCTTACCGTTAGTCGCGGTGCCATCTGCTAGTTCTTCTTTTTTATTTTTGCTAAACGATTTAACTAGTGGTACTTGAGCAGTTTGGGGACTTTGTGCGTTGGGATCAGCCTCACCAGTGTATCCAGGTGGGTCAAGCAGTACAGTGTATTCGCGTAACAATCTGCCAGACGACCAATCCACCTGAATGAGCATATCTAAAAATGGCTCACTGATCGGCTGGGATGATTGGAGTTTTAAGATAGGTGTACCAGCAGAATTTTTAGTAACATCGACTTTAATGGTGTTATGCGAGGCAGGCTTTTCTATACCTTGAATAGTGTAGGCTTCTTCAGAAGCAATAGCAGCGGTAATACTGCTTAACTCTTCGGGCGTGACTGACAATAGCTCAATGTCTGCTTTCAGCGGCTCACCTAAACCAGACATGACGTTGAGCTTGCCTAAACCAGCGGCAAAAACCGAAATTGGTACTAGCGCCATGCATAAGGCAACGGTTATTCGCTTTAATTTTGAGTTAAGCACTATTCCACCTTTAAATTTACTATGTTATTTCAATAACAAAAATAACATCAATCAGTTACGGATGCAAGCTCATCATACACATTATATTCAGTAGCTATGTGGTTGACTGTGAATATTGTTGGTTTTTATCAACGTTTATAAAGAAAACTCGCCAATTACCTAGCAATCAATATCCGCAACATACGCCGCAATGGCTCTGCAGCGCCCCAGAGTAACTGGTCACCAACAGTAAATGCCGACAAATAATCCTCACCCATATTCAGTTTTCGTAAGCGCCCGACGGGGGTGTTGAGCTGACCTGTGACTGCGGCCGGAGTCAGTGCACGCATGCTCGCTTCACGCTCATTTGGTATGACTTTTGCCCATTCGTTCGCCTCAGCCAGCATTTGGCTAATTTCGTCCAGAGGCACATCTTTTTTCAGTTTAATGGTCATCGCTTGGCTATGGCAACGCATCGCGCCTATGCGCACACACAAACCATCAATTGGAATTGGATTGTCTGAACGGCCAAGAATTTTATTGGTCTCCACGCCGCCTTTCCATTCTTCTTTACTCTGGCCATTGCCCAAGTCACTATCAATCCAAGGGATTAAGCTACCAGCAAGCGGCACGCCAAAATTGGAAGTAGGAAATCTTTCATCACGTAAAGTGCCGGCTATGGTGCGATCTATGTCTAATATGGCCGAGGCTGGGTCTGCCAGCAATTTACTTGCGGCAAAATGCGCTTCACCCATTTGGTTTAACAGCTCGCGCATGTTTTGCGCACCCGCACCCGATGCAGCTTGGTAAGTCATTGAGCTGACCCACTCCACTAAACTTGCCTTAAATAGGCCATTCAGCGCCATTAACATGAGCGAAACGGTACAGTTACCACCGACCCAGGTTTTGCCGTCTACATGCAGTGCATCTTTAATCACGTGCATGTTCACAGGGTCAAGGATAATAACGGCATCTTTATCCATACGCAATGTAGATGCAGCATCAACCCAGTGGCCTTGCCATCCAGCATTTCTAAGTTTTGGGAAAATGCTGCTGGTGTAATCACCGCCTTGGCAAGTCACAATGACATCCATTTTTACTAACTCAAGAATGTCACTGGCGCTTTTTAGCGCAGGCGAATCTTTACCAATATTTGGCGCGGCCCCACCCACTTGCGAGGTAGTAAAGAATTGCGGCTCAATTGCAGCAAAATCGTTCTCTTCCATCATGCGCTGCATCAGCACACTACCCACCATGCCACGCCAGCCTACAAAACCTACCTTTAACATATTAATTCCCTACAGCGATACCAAATTAAAAAACGGCTGAATCTGGTCCAGAAGCTACCTAGTTATTAGGCGCTTTCTGGATTTTTTCGCCCGCTTTTTCCAAGTCTTGACCAAAACCATGCCACGTATTACAGCCTGCCAAGATCAACGCTACAGCCAACGACATGAATGTAATCAACTTTTTCATAATGCACTCCGTAAATTAAAACAAAAAACTAATCTCTAAAATTACCAAATTGTAACGGAAAATCCGTCACATTTTTTTTACAAAACGCTATTGCATCCTGCAACACATCCCTTTTTGCGCCATTAACACGTACTTCATCACCCTGAATGCTTGCTTGCACCTTCATGCCGCTATCTTTAATCAATTTAGCTATTCTCTTAGCGAGCTCTGAATCAATACCTGCACGAATTTTCAGCTCTTGTTTGACTTTATTACCGCCAATTTTTTGCACATCTTTATGCTCTAAGCGTTTAGTGGAATCTGGCTCTTTTTTTTCCATTGCTGGCAG
>JAKFEP010000124.1:0-8792 GCA_036675645.1 Methylotenera sp.
GGCATCACGCCTGCATCGTGGAACACCTTGGACACGGTGGTACTGCCGGTAAATGCAAAATCATAAGTAATCAAGGGGAAACTGGCGATTTTGGCCAGCGTAATCGGGATGGCGGCAATCAACCGATGGCCTTTGGGAACCACCACACAGCGATTCCACTCATAACAAGGTAAACACAGCAAGCGATCATCCGAGCTGATTGCTTCAGTCGCAATGCCAATATCCGCCTCGCCATTTGCCACTTGCGCGGTCACCTGGCTTGGACTGCCTTGGTGAATATTCAGTTTAACGTGTGGATACATCTCAATAAACTGTTTTACCGCAGCTGGCAATTTATAGCGCGCTTGCGTATGGGTGGTGGCAATCGTCAGCGTGCCGGTTTCCACCTTAGCAAACTCATCACCAACGCGTTTGATATTTTGCATTTCCAGCATGACGGTGGCAGCTAGCTTAACAATATGTCGGCCAGGCTCAGTGATGCCCGTCAGACGCTTGCCATTGCGTTGGAATATTTGCAGTTTAAGCTCGTCCTCCAACATCTGGATTTGTTTGCTGACACCAGGCTGAGAGGTATGAAGCGCCTCTGCTGCTGCAGAAATACTCAGGCCTTGGCGCGCGACCTCATGGATATATTTCAGTTGATGAAGTTTCATCTAAAAAACCTCTTTACGCGATGTTATTCTTTATAACTAAATAATATACCAAAATAAGAAATGGTTATTAAATAATTATATGAATTACTGATATATTACGCGACTTAATCAAAGGATTACCCAACAAATGGATTTTTTTTATTATATCTTTGCAGGTTTTGTCGTGGGCTTGCTGGTCGGCCTGACTGGTGTGGGCGGTGGTTCGCTAATGACGCCTATCTTGATGATATTTTTTAACGTGAAAGCCATTGTGGCAGTGGGCACTGATTTACTTTACGCATCGATCACTAAATCTGTTGGTATTTTCGCTCATGGCAAGCTTGGCAATATCGATTGGAAAATCGTGCGCCTGTTAGCTTTTGGCAGCATCCCTGCCGCTCTTGCGACGACTTTGTACTTGAGGCAGTCCGGTATCGCTTCAGAAGAAACGGTAGTCACCATTAAGTTTTGGCTGGGCCTCGCATTGCTGCTCACCTCGTTATCTGTGTTATTTCGCAATCAGCTGGCCAAATTGTCTAAAACTGGGCACTGGATTAACCCTAGCTACACGCCTACGCTTACTGTTGTTTTGGGCCTAATTTTAGGTTTTATGGTTACGCTAACCTCAGTGGGCGCGGGGGCATTAGGCGTTACCGCGCTATTGATTCTTTACCCAAAAGTGCCCATTACGCGCATTGTGGGCACCGATGTGGCACACGCTGTGCCACTGACACTAGTTGCGGGGTTGGGGCACGCCAGCCTAGGCACGGTGGATTATCAACTGCTGGGCATTCTGCTCATTGGCTCTATACCGGGCATTTGGATAGGCAGCCACTTAAGCGCAAAAGTAGCCGAACATTGGGTGCGTACTGTATTGGCACTTATTTTAGTGTATGTTGGTCAAAAATTAGCATTCCCGCAATTTAATCAATTGCTTGGGGTTTCTATACTATTGTTTTTGGTCGCTTACAAACAGTTGGGTTTAAGGAAAACTTAGATAGCTAGCAACCATAAAAAGCTTTTTTGGATTAAAGCGCTAAATATATTAAAATAGCGGGTTAACTATAAAAAACTTGGTTCAAGGAAAATATGTACAAGTACGATGCAATAGATCAACAGATAGTCGACGAGCGCGTCGCGCAATACCGCGACCAAACACGACGCTATTTGGCTGGTGAACTCTCGGAAGATGAGTTCCGCCCATTGCGCCTGCAAAATGGCTTATATATTCAACGCCACGCACCCATGCTGCGTATCGCCGTGCCTTATGGCATGCTATCTAGCAAACAGTTACGCAAGCTAGGCGATATCGCAAAAAAATATGATAAGGATTATGGCCACTTTTCAACCCGTCAAAACTTGCAACTTAACTGGCCAAAAGTAGAAGACACCCCTGATATATTGGCCGAGCTGGCTACCGTAGAGATGCATGCTATTCAAACTTCTGGCAATTGCATCCGCAACATTACGACTGACCAGTTTGCCGGCATCGCCCCGGACGAGATTATTGACCCACGCGCAATGGCAGAAATTATGCGCCAATGGAGTACATTCCACCCGGAGTTTGCACTACTTCCGCGCAAATTTAAGATTGCCGTTTCGGGCACCAAAGATGACCGCGCCATTGTGCAAGCACATGACATCGGCATGGAGTTTTACAAAGATTCTAGTGACAAATTGGCTATTAAAGTATGGGTGGGTGGAGGCTTGGGACGCACGCCGATATTGGGCTCTGTGATTCGCGAGCATTTAGAGTGGCAGCACGCCCTCACCTATTGTGAAGCGATTATCCGTGTGTACAACCTGCATGGTCGCCGTGACAATATTTATAAAGCGCGCATCAAGATTCTGGTAAAAGCACTGGGTATTGAGGAGTTTAAACGCCAAGTAGAGGCAGAATGGGAGCACCTTAAAGATGCTCCAAACACCATTACTGAAGCCGAATTAGCACGTGTAAGCACGTATTTTGGTGTGTTTGATTATGCCAAACTGCCCGCACATGATGCCAGCTTTGATGCAGCTGTAGCCAGCAACCCTGCTTTTGCAGCTTGGGTTAAGCGCTGTACGCATGCACACAAAATACCGGGTTATCGTGCCGTGACATTGTCGTTAAAACCGCATGGTAAAGCACCAGGCGATGCAACTTCTGCGCAAATGCACACAGTGGCAGATTTGGCTGAAGCTTATAGCTTTGGTGAGCTACGCGTGTCACATGAGCAAAATTTAATTCTGGCTGATGTGAAACTCAGCGATTTATTTGCGGTGTGGGAAAAAGCCCGCGCTAATGGATTAGCCACCCCGAATATCGGGCTCCTCACTGATATTATTTGCTGCCCAGGTGGTGATTTCTGCAGCTTGGCTAACGCCAAGAGCATTCCCATCGCTGAAGCGATTCAAATGCAATTCGATAACCTTGATTATTTGCATGACATTGGCGACATTGAACTGAACATTTCAGGTTGCATGAACGCTTGTGGCCATCACCATGTGGGGCATATTGGCATTTTGGGCGTGGATAAAGACGGTTCAGAATGGTATCAAGTCTCTATTGGCGGCAAGCAAGGTAACGATGCCAGCATTGGTACGGTAATCGGGCCATCATTCAGCGCAGAAGAAATGCCACAAGTGATACAAAAACTGATTGATGTATATGTAAAAGAGCGCACGCCGGAAGAGCGTTTTATCGACACGGTGCGCCGCTTGGGCATAGCCCCATTCAAGGCACATGTCTATGCTAAAGACGGGGCTAAAAATGCTGCTAAAGAAAGCGCTACAGCATGAGCAACTTAATTAAACTAGAAAACGATACAGCCAACGTGGTAGAAAACGAGTGGCAATGTGTAGAACTGCCTGCCAGCGATGCAGCTGAACGTGTGCAGGCGGGTAAGGTGGTGCTGTTTAAGCTCACAGGTGAAAACTCAGTGACTGAGGCGCAAATCGCAAACACCGTCATACCAGCCACGGGCAAAGTGATTGTGCCATTAAGTGTTTACGCAGCCAATAAAGGCCCCCTTGCAGACCGTATGGCTGCTGGTTCTGTAGGCATATGGCTAGATACGCATGAAACGCTGGAAAGCCTGACTGCACAATTTGACGACATTAATAAATTGCCTATCATTGCTATCCATGTAGCGCGTTTTGCGGATGGCAGGATCTTCTCGCTTGGCACCTTGCTGCGCACACGCTATGGCTACAAAAACGAACTGCGCGCGTTTGGTGACGTGCTTAGAGACCAACTGTTTTTCTTGAAACGCAGTGGATTTACCAGCTTTTTAATACGTGCAGATCGCAGCGCTACTGACGCCTTGGCTAGCTTAAAAGACTTTACAGTGCCCTACCAAGGCGCTGTCGATGAGCCCAAACCTGTGTTTCAACGTTACAACCGAACTGCATAATGTCGGGCGAAGTCTCATTTTTAAAGTCCCTGTCGGACAACCAGGCCAGCAACCCAGCCACCAGCCCGCTGTTAACAGACACCTTAGTGGAAACTGTAAACAGCAAAGCAGCGCTGGCGCTTACTTTGCTGAAGGATGCAGCGGCTGAATTCAACTCGGCTGAGCTGGGTAATATCACCTTTGCCAACAGTTTTGGCGCAGAAGACATGGTGCTTACCGATATCATTCTTAAAAACAAGCTGCCCATTGGGATCTTCTCATTGGATACTGGCCGTTTGCCAACTGAAACTTATGATTTAATGGCGCTGGTTGAAGAAACCTACAAGACTAAGCTCAATATATATTTTCCACAGGCCAGTACTGTTGAATTTTATGTTAAAAAAAATGGGATCAATGCTTTTTATGAAAGCATTCAGTTGAGAAAAGATTGCTGCCACATGCGCAAGGTGGAACCATTGCAACGCGCATTGAAAGGCAAGGCTGCCTGGATAACCGGTATGCGCGCTGCGCAAGCGACTACGAGGACCAGCTTACCTGTTCGCGAATTTGACGAAGGCAATCAGTTAGAGAAATTTAACCCGCTATCGGATTGGACTGAGCAAGAAGTGTGGGCGTATATTCGACTACATAATGTGCCTTACAATGCCTTGCATGACCAGTTTTACCCGAGTATTGGTTGTGCACCTTGCACCCGTGCCATTGCCGTGGGTGAAGATGTGCGCGCTGGCCGCTGGTGGTGGGAAGACCCAACCAGCAAAGAGTGCGGCTTACATGTAAAGAAATAAGCTAAGAAGTGACTTTTAGAATTTAATTTACCTATATCAAAGCAGTACAACAAATGACAACAAAGCAAATGAAGCACCAACCCCTTTCACACCTCGATTGGCTAGAAGCTGAAGCCATCCACATCCTGCGTGAAGTAGCAGGCCAATGCAGCAATCCTGTATTGCTGTTTTCTGGCGGTAAGGATTCACTCTGCATTTTACGCTTGGCAGAAAAAGCTTTCCGCCCTGGCCGCTTCCCCTTCCCGCTCATGCATATTGATACAGGCCACAACTATCAAGAAGTGGTCGATTTTCGTGATCAACGCGCCGCTGAATTAGGCGAGCGCTTGATTGTGCGCAGTGTGGAGGATTCGATGAAGCGCGGTACGGTGGTATTGAAATCCCCTGATGAACCACGCAATAAACACCAATCTGTTACGCTGCTTGAGGCCATTGAAGAACATGGTTTTGATTGCTGTATTGGTGGTGCACGCCGTGATGAAGAAAAAGCCCGCGCTAAAGAGCGCATCATGAGCTTTCGTGACGAATTTGGTCAATGGGATCCGAAAAATCAACGCCCAGAACTATGGAATTTGTACAATGCACGTAGTCACAAAGGTGAAAATATTCGTGCCTTTCCAATATCTAACTGGACTGAAATGGACGTGTGGCAATACATTGAACGCGAAAAATTGGAATTACCTAGTATTTATTTTGCACATCAACGCGATGTGGTGATGCGGGGTGGAGCAATTGTGCCAATCAATGTGCCTCTGATGAATGGAGAGGTGATTATGCAACCCAAAAATGGCGAAGAAGTCATTAATATGCAAGTACGCTTTAGAACGGTAGGCGATATTACCTGTACCGCACCGGTAATTTCAGATGCGGATAACGTAAGTAAAATTGTGCTAGAAACTGCTACCACTACGATTACTGAGCGTGGCGCTACGCGCTTGGATGACCAAACCTCTGACGCTTCAATGGAACAACGCAAGAAAGAGGGTTATTTCTAATGAGCAACACCAATACACAACACAACGACTCACTGCTCCGCTTTATGACTTGCGGTAGCGTCGACGATGGCAAGAGCACGCTTATCGGTCGTTTATTATTTGATACTAAAACGATTTTAGCTGACACGCTGACACAAATTTCGAACACGTCGAAAAAACGCGGCATGGAAGCTGTTGACTTATCGCTGCTGACCGATGGTTTGCAAGCGGAACGCGAGCAAGGTATTACTATTGATGTCGCCTATCGTTACTTCTCGACAGGCACGCGCAAGTACATCATTGCGGATGCGCCTGGGCACGAACAATACACACGCAACATGGTGACCGCAGCATCCACTGCCAACTTAGCCATTATCTTAATTGATGCGCGCCGTGGCGTATTGACACAAACCCGTCGCCATAGCTATTTAGCGCATCTAGTGGGCATTCAGCACATCGTGGTGGCTGTCAATAAAATGGATTTGGTGAATTATGACCACGCTATTTACGACAAAATTTGTGCCGATTATTTAGCATTTGCCAATGAAATCGGCTTTGCACAAGCACGTGATATTCGCTTTATTCCGATGTCTGCGCTCAATGGCGACATGCTGGTTGATCGTTTAGACGCCATGCCTTGGTACAGCGGGAAAACGCTGTTAGAGATGTTAGAAGCCGCACCTGCCGCCGATGTGGAAGTTTGTGCAGAATTCCGTTTCCCCGTACAGTTTGTTTGCCGCCCGCATGCCAGTGCCGACGCTGACTTGCACGATTTCAGGGGCTTCATGGGACGCGTTGAAAGTGGCGACATTGCTGTAGGCGATGCTGTCACTGTGCTGCCGAACGGTTATCAATCAAAAGTAAAAGCCATTCAAATTGGTGACGAGCAACTGCAAAGCGCACAAACCGAACAAAGTGTGACGATATTGTTAGAAGATGAAATTGACACCTCACGCGGCGACATGATTGTGAAATCAACTAGCCAGATTGCCCCGGTTAAACAGATAGAAGCGCATGTATGCTGGCTTTCAGAGACTCCGCTATCGCCTGCCCGTACTTATGTGATTCGCCATACCACACGTGAGAGTAAGGCCAAAGTTGGCAATATTCAATATAAAATCGATGTGAATACCTTAGAACAACAGGCGTCTACCGATTTAAAAATGAATGATATCGCGCGCATTTCGTTTAAGCTGGCGCAGCCGTTAATGGTAGACAGCTATAGCAAAAACCGTGCGACTGGGGCGTTTATTGTGATTGACGAAACCACCAACAACACGGTTGGCGCGGGCATGATTATATAAATTCATGGTTGTATAAATTAAAGAATAGATTAGAATTTAAATAGATTGAGATTGAGGAAATAAAAATGACTTATGTCGTGACCGAAAACTGTATTCAATGCAAATTTACTGATTGTGTAGACGTGTGCCCAGTAGATTGCTTTGTGGAAGGCCCTAACTTTTTAGCCATCAACCCAGATGAGTGTATTGATTGCACATTATGCGTCGCTGAATGCCCCGCAGAGGCTATTTTTGCTGAAGACGATGTACCTGCAGACCAACAAGAGTTTATCGCGTTAAACGCGCGCCTGGCAAAGATTTGGCCGGTGATTACCGCACGTAAGCCAGGTCTGGAAGACGCTGATGCCATGAATGGCGTACCTGGTAAGCTGGAACTACTTATCGAATAGGTTTTTTATGCTGTCTGATTGAGACAAAAAAGGGGGCTTAGCCTCCTTTTTTATTGCCAAAATTAATGTATATGTTACTTTTATGCATAAGGCCTTTTCATAACTTAGCGAGCGTAGTAAAGACAAGGCAAAGAGTGACGAAAACCGGAATGTATGTGTATTACATGAGGATTTTGAGTCTCTTTTTAACGCAGTATTGACAAGCACAGCAGTTATTGGAGGTCTTATTGGAGTTGATTTCACAATTAGCGCTAGCAGGCGGTCTAAGCTGGGCCAGTGGCTTGCGTCTTTACCTCACTGTGTTTGCAGTGGGCCTACTTGCCAAATTTGGCTATATCGATTTACCTACCGCGCTCGATATCCTCAGCAACCCCGTAGTGATTGGGATTTCGGGCATATTAGCTGCGATTGAATTTTTGGCAGATAAAATCCCATATGTAGATAGTGCTTGGGATTCGATTCAAACATTTATCCGCATTCCCGCTGGTGCGTTGCTGGCGATGGGAGCCATGAATAGTAGCGACCCGATGATTGCCACCATCGCAGCACTTTTAGGTGGCTCGCTTGCAGGCGCCACACACGCCACCAAAGCGGGTAGTCGCGAACTGATTAACACTTCGCCCGAACCTGTCAGCAACGTTGTTGTATCGCTTGGTGAAGAAAGCCTATTACTTACTGGCGGCTGGCTAGTGTTTGCCCACCCAGCGGTGTTTATTGGCCTGCTGTGTGGATTTGTGCTGTTACTGTTTTGGCTACTGCCAAAACTGTGGCGCGGCATACAGTCTGTGATGGGCAGTGTTGGCAAAGTAAACAAACTACAATGACTACATCGCTTAAATATTTACAACATTACCCACTTGATTTACAACATAAAATTAGGCAGCTACAAGCACAAAACACACTTGGCGACTATATTACCCAGCGCTATCCACTCACCCACACCATACAAACCGATAAAGCGCTTTACGATTACTGCAATGATATTAAACAAACTTTTTTACGCAATGCTCCCTTGCTAGATAAAGTCATGTATGACAATCGCTTAAGCATCGAACATCATGCGCTGGGACTTAATACCGCGATATCCCGCGTGCAAGGTGGCAAACTAAAAGCCAAAAAAGAGATTCGTATTTCATCCTTTTTTAAAGAAACGCCCGCTGAATTTTTACGCATTATAACAGTACACGAGCTAGCGCATTTAAAAGAACGCAACCATGACAAAGCCTTTTACCAGCTATGCCAATATATGGAGCCTGATTACCACCAGCTTGAGTTTGACTGTAGGGTTTATTTGACTTGGAAATGTATATAAT
>JAKFEP010000053.1:0-8582 GCA_036675645.1 Methylotenera sp.
GGGGTTAATATCTAACACCGCCATAATTTGTGCAATATTGGCTAAAATACTTTTATGTGAGTGCACCACACCTTTTGGTTTGCCCTCGCTACCCGAGGTAAATAGCACTACGCTGGCTTGATCAGATAGATTGGTCTCCATGGCTGAGCGCGGATAATGCAGTGCGTAACCCATCAGCCAGGCGCGATCCAGCACACCAAAATCTGCACGCAAATCTTCTAAATAAACAATCTTCAGGTTTTGTAAGCCTTCAACCACAACCTGCAGACCGGCTGCCTCTATAAATTTGTGTGAGGTGATAATGGTTTGAATGTTAGCGGCAATACACGCGTTTTGCATGCCCGCCGTACCCGCTGTGTAATTGAGCATGGCTGGGATGCGGTTAAAGGCACTCATGCCTAAAATCAGCGCCAGTGTATTGGTAATATTGGGCATCAATACCGCAACTACTTCACCAGCATTGCTGACCTTACTGGCGATGCGGCCAAGCGCTAAACTTTTTTTCAGTAACTCTTGATAGGTTTCTTCAGTTTCATTCATATCCTCAATGAACTTGTAACTGCCGCCGAACTTATCTACCGCGTCCAGAAACGCTTCAAATAAGGTGCGATTTTTTTGTGCTTGAAATAACATTTTTTGCATTACGCTACGCATGCCTTCGCCTGCTATTCTTCTTCTTTGTTTAGCAGTAGGAAAGCTTCGATGCGATGGCTTAGGCATCACCACGCTGGTGGTCGGCATGATGGTGAGAGTAACTCTGGGGTGTAGTTTTCGTGGATGATGGCTGGATAAGCGCCCAAAGTAGGATTCTGCTGCACCATCAATTCGCACAGGTAGAATGGTCGCGCCCGTTTTGCCCGCTACAAACCCCGGGCCGTCATATATCTTCATCAAGCTGCCGGTTAAGGTAATGCGCCCTTCAGGGAAAATCACCACATTCTTGCCCGTCTCCAGTAATTTAATCACTTTCTTCATGCCATATGGACTGGCGGGGTCTACTGCCAAGTGGGGTGTCAGGCGTAAAAATTGTCTATACCACCAGTTTTTTAACACAGTGGTGTGTACGACAAAGGTGGCTTGCTTAGGGATAAACAGACCAAGTAGCAAACCATCCAAAAATGACTCATGATTGGCAACGATAAGTATGCCATTTTCAGCAGGCACATTTTCTATTCCGTGCACCTGCACCCGAAACAGTATTTTGCTAATAAACCGTAAAATGCTTGCCATCATGCTCAGTTTCCCTAAATCTCACTTTTTATGTAGTTTAAAACGTTAACAATCTCTGTGGTGATATGGCTTTTATTGACCCAAAAAAATACTTCTTTGCCTTTTTTTTCACTGCTGAGCGCGCCGCTGGCATGTAAAACTTTCAAATGATGCGTGACCGCAGTGCGACCAAGTTTAGAACTGGCGACAATTTGCAGAATGTTTAATCGCTCGCCTTTATCAAAGGCTAATAATATACGCTGACGCTGTTCATCACCTAGTGCCACGAACAAACTAGAGATATTTTTCCATTCTGTTGGGATGTCGGCGATCAGTTTCATAACTATATAATTAGTTATTTAGTTATGTATGTCAAGTGTTATCTGGTTGTTTAGAAATATCATTAAATAGATGCTCTGCAGGCCAATCTTCACTGGGGATACAGAGTATTAAAAATCTCCAGGGAAAACTACTACGGAAAATACAAGAAAAAGTACAAATAAAAACGGGCACCGCAGTGCCCGTTTTTATTTTAATGCTAACTCTAATTAAGAGTGGTAAGCACGCTCACCGTGTTCTGTCGTATCTAAGCCTTCACGCTCAGATTCTTCAGATACGCGCAAGCCAATCACTAGATCAACAACTTTAAGCGAGATAAATGCAACCACACCTGAAACCACAATCGCAGTGCCAACAGCCCATAATTGTGCCGTCATTTGTGCAGCAAAGTCGTAAGGTGCTACGCCATTTGCGACATAGTCAACTACGCCTGCACCGCCAAGTGCCGGGTTAACAAACACACCTGTTAACAAGGCACCCACGATACCGCCGATTGCATGCACACCAAACACATCAAGCGCATCATCATAACCAAGCATGTATTTCACTTTAGCCACGAAGAAGTAGCAGATTGGTGACACAACTAAACCGATGATAATCGCACCCATTGGGCCTACAAAACCGCATGCAGGTGTAATCGCAACTAGGCCAGCAACAGCACCAGAAGCAGCACCCAACATAGATGGTTTACCTTTAAGTAGCCACTCTGAGAATGTCCAAGATAAAGTTGCAGCACCGGTAGCAATAATGGTATTAACTAAAGCTAATGCAGCATAGCCATTTGCTTCGAGGTTAGAACCAGCATTGAAACCAAACCAACCCACCCATAGTAAGGCAGCGCCGACCATGGTTAAAGTTAAGCTATGCGGTGTCATTGACTCTTTGCCGTAACCTATACGTTTACCTAATACATAGGCAGCAACTAAACCAGCTACACCTGCATTGATGTGTACCACTGTACCACCTGCAAAATCTAGCGCACCTTTAGCCCACAACCAACCTGCATTTGCGACTACAGTCGTTAATGATTCAGCTGTTGTGATAGCATCTGGTCCATCCCAGTACCAAACCATATGTGCCATTGGCAAGTAAGCGAATGTGAACCACAGCACCATGAATGCCAAGACTGCTGAGAATTTCATACGCTCAGCGAAAGCACCAACAATCAAAGCGGGTGTAATTGCAGCAAATGTTAATTGGAACCCCACAAAAGTTAACTCAGGAATATAAACACCTTTACTGAAAGTAGCCCCTAATGATTCAGGTGTTACGCCAGCCAAGAATGCTTTGCCTAGTCCGCCAAAGAATGGATTGCCGGCCGTGAAGGCAACGCTGTAACCATATAGCGCCCATAAAACTGCCATGAGTGAGAAGATGACGAATACCTGCATTAACACAGAAAGCATATTTTTTTGGCGAACTAAACCACCGTAAAATAGTGCTAAACCTGGGATAACCATTAATGTCACTAACACAGTAGAAACCATCATCCAGGCAGTGTCGCCTTTGTTAGGTACTGGTGTGGCTGCTGCCTCTGCTGGAGCTGCTTCTGCAGGCGCTGCTACAGGCATTGCGTCTGCCGGCGCTTCAACTTCTGGTGCGATTACTTCAGTAGCGGCTTCAGCCGGTGCTGTGGCATCTCCTGCAAAAGCAAGCTGCGATGTTCCAAAACCTAACAGAGCAACCAACGATAAGACTGATAAAAATTTCTTCATGTCATGCCCCTTTATAGCGCATCTGGACCGGTTTCACCGGTACGAATGCGATAAACTTGTTGTAAATTAAACACAAAAATTTTGCCATCACCAATTTTGCCGGTGGCTGCAGATTTTTCAATTGCATCAACCACTTGATCAAGCATGTCGTCTTTAATTGCGACTTCTAATTTGACCTTAGGTAAAAAATCTACCACGTATTCAGCGCCGCGGTACAACTCGGTGTGACCTTTTTGGCGACCAAAACCTTTAACTTCAGTAACAGTGATGCCTTGTACGCCAATGGCAGACAAAGCTTCACGAACTTCGTCAAGCTTAAACGGCTTGATAATTGCAGATACAAATTTCATGAATGCCTCCTAGTGAATGTAACTGCACAGCGAAAATAGATGAATTTACTTTTGCTGTGCATTTACTGAGATTACGAACTAAGGATATTAGAACGTTTTTTGTACAAATACTGTGAATTGCTCATCACCAATATTGTCGCCTTGAATCGTATAGAATGAATCTTTAGCGTTTGTGTCGGTATAATAAGCACCTACGTTAACACCGTTGCTCCATGATTTAGTAGCACCAATTTTCCAGTCAGTGTAATCAGCAACATCATTACCTGAACCTGAGAACTCTTGTCTACCAACGTGGCCATTGATAGTGAAGCCCGTCTCACCAATTGGGTAATTAGCATTAAGTTCAGCGTACCAAGAGCCATCAGCATTATCTATGCCAAAAGCGCCATCAGAAACCACAGCGGACACTTTTGCAGCTAACCATTTGTAGCTTAAGCTACCGTAAACTTCAGTTGTTTCAGCACTTTTAACACCAGACGGTTTGTCACCTGGGTAGATGTATTGTAGAACACCAACATTGTAACCAATACCCGTATCGCCAATAGTGCTAGCAAAGCCGCCGTAAATATCTAACTCTAAGCTTGAGCTATCGTATACAGAGTCTGACAACCAGCTAATGTTAGAGCCCCATGCGCCAAGGTAAAATCCGCTTGAATGTGAGTAGTCAACACCACCTTGTACAGCTGGATCTTCATTTGTTTGTGTTAAGCCACGGAAAATGTATTGGCTATATAAACCAAGGTTATACGTGAAAGTGTGTGGTGATGTTGGTTCTGCTGCAGGTGCTGGGGCAGCTGCTTCTGCTGGCGCAGCCTCTTCTGCAAATGAAACTGCTGGCATGTAAAGCGCACCTAATACCGCCGTTAGTAATAGTGATTTACGCATATTGCTTAACTCCTCAAAAAAGATATTGAACGAAAAAATACACCTAAATCCTAAGCAAACCATGTGCCAAGATAAATTACCTTTACAATCAATAAGATAGATAATTAATGATTCAGCGTACCCTTTGTATTTTTACTCTGAAACCTGCTAAACTGCAATTAAAACCTAGGAATTACTATGCTGAATCCAAATAAAGTATCTGAAATATCAAATAAAATCAAAGAGTTAATAGGAAATTCTCCTGTGGCGGATTTGGAGAAAAACATTAATGCACTAATTAAGGGCGTATTCACCAAAATGGAGCTTGTTTCGCGTGAGGAGTTTGATGTGCAAGCAGAAGTACTGCGCAATACACGCGAGAAGCTGGCAAAACTTGAAGTGCAATTGTCCGAGCTGGAAGAAAAGCTAAAATAAATGAGCCTTGCTGTTGTTTACAGCCGTGCACTCAGTGGCATGGATGCACCTGAAGTAGTAGTAGAGGTGCACCTCGCAAATGGACTGCCGAGTTTTACCATTGTTGGTTTACCTGAAGCGGAAGTAAAGGAAAGTAAAGACCGCGTGCGCGCAGCCATCCAAACTGCCCAGTTTGAATTTCCCGCACGCCGCATCACAGTTAACCTTGCCCCAGCCGATTTACCCAAAGAAAGTGGGCGCTATGATCTGCCCATTGCGCTAGGCATATTGGCAGCTAGCGGCCAAATACCAAAAGACGCATTAAAAGATTACGAAATTGCAGGTGAGTTGGCTTTAACTGGTGAGTTGCGGCCTATCCGCGGCGCATTGGCAATGACTTATCACATGGTGCATGCCCAGATTAAGCAAGATAATAGTGCAAAAATTAAACGCGCATTTATCCTGCCCCAAAAAAGTGCACAAGAGGCAAGTTTAGTCAAAGATGCGGTTATTTACCCGGCGAATTCTTTGCTGGAAGTGTGCGCGCATTTAAGCGGGCAGGCATTGCTTAACCATCATGAAGCAAATGCACAATTTCAAAGCCTGGCTTACCCAGATTTCAACGAAGTCAAAGGTCAATTGCAAGCCAAGCGTGCGCTGGAGATTGCTGCCGCAGGTGGCCATAGCGTATTAATGAGCGGCCCTCCAGGCACTGCAAAAAGTATGCTTGCTGGGCGCTTTGCAGGCATTTTACCAAGCATGACAGAATCAGAGGCGCTAGAAAGTGCGGCAATACAATCACTTAGTGGTCACTACAAACTGGAAAACTGGAAGCGCAGGCCCTTTAGGTCGCCACACCATACAGCTTCAGGTGTGGCACTGGTGGGTGGCGGCGGTATTCCACGGCCAGGTGAAATTTCGCTGGCGCATCATGGTGTGTTATTTTTGGACGAGCTACCAGAGTTTGATCGAAAAGTGCTGGAAGTGTTGCGGGAGCCGCTAGAAAGTGGCCATATTTCTATCAGCCGTGCTGCCAGGCAAGCGGATTTCCCAGCTAAGTTTCAATTACTTGCCGCCATGAATCCTTGCCCGTGTGGCTATTTGGGTCACTTTAACAATAAGTGCCGATGCACACCTGACAATGTAGCGCGTTATAAAGCCAAAATTTCCGGGCCATTGTTAGATAGAATTGATTTGCATATCGAAGTGCCAGCCCTGAAAGAAAATGAGCTTACATCGGCCGCGAACGCAGAAAATAGCGATGCCATTCGTGTAAGGGTAGACAAAGCACGAGAGTTGCAGCTAAAGCGTCAAGGTAAAGCCAATTTTGCGTTAGGCAGTTTAGAAATTGATGCGTTTTGCCCGCTTGATGATGCAGGCATGGCGTTAATTAAAACCGCAATTTCACGTTTAAATTTATCTGCACGCGCTTATCACCGCATCTTGAAAGTCGCCAGAACTATCGCCGATTTAGCAGGCGATGTCGGTATCAAGCCCAGCCAAATCGCCGAGGCAGTACAATATCGGCGTGGCGATACGCAGTAAATACATGTCAGCGTGATAAAATCAGTTAAATTTTAAACGCGCATTTTCAATGACCAAATTACCTATTTCTACGACTGAAACTCAGTTACGTGAATTATTAGCCAGGCGTATCCTCATTTTAGACGGCGCAATGGGCACCATGATTCAACAGTACAAGCTGACTGAGGCAGATTATCGAGGTGAGCGATTTAAGGATTTTAAAGCTCCAGCTGGCCAGCGTGAGTTGTTTGTAAAAGGCAATAACGAGCTGTTAAGCTTGACTCAGCCACAAGTGATTCAAGAGATACATGAGCAGTATCTAGCAGCAGGCGCAGATGTGATTGAGACCAACACCTTTGGCGCCACCTCTGTCGCACAGGATGATTATCACATGGCGCATTTGGTGCATGAAATGAATGTGGAATCCGCCAAGCTGGCCAAAGCCGCTTGCTTAAAATACAGCACACCGGATAAGCCACGTTTTGTGGCGGGTGCATTAGGGCCCACACCAAAGACTGCCAGCATTTCTCCCGACGTAAACGATCCTGCTGCACGTAATGTAAGTTTTGATCAGTTAGTCAGTGCTTACTTAGAGCAAACGCGCGCTTTGGTGAAGGGTGGTGCAGACCTCTTAATGGTTGAAACCATTTTTGATACACTGAATTGCAAAGCTGCCTTATTTGCGATTGATGCGTTTTTCCAAGAAGTCGGCTACACCATGCCACTGATGATTTCAGGTACGGTGACTGATGCCTCTGGTCGAATCTTATCAGGCCAGACAGTGACTGCATTCTGGCATTCTATCCGCCACGCCAGTCCACTCACAGTTGGGCTTAACTGTGCTTTAGGCGCGACTTTAATGCGCCCATATGTAGAAGAGCTTTCAAAAATCGCAGATACTTTCGTGTGCATTTACCCTAATGCTGGCCTACCCAATCCGATGAGTGATACCGGTTTTGACGAAACGCCAGATGTCACCTCGAGTTTGTTAAAAGAATTTGCCAATAGTGGTTTTTTGAATATGGCAGGCGGCTGTTGCGGTACAACACCAGCGCACATTAATGCAATTTATAACGAAATTAAAAGCTTGCCACCGCGTGTTGTGCCAAGTTTTGAACCCGTCACTAAACTGTCTGGTTTAGAGCCATTTATCATTGATGAAAACTCACTGTATGTGAACGTGGGCGAACGTACCAACGTCACTGGTTCTAAAGCTTTTGCACGGTTGATTATTAATGAGCAATATGATGAAGCACTCAGTGTCGCGCGCCAGCAAGTAGAAAACGGTGCTCAAGTCATCGATATCAATATGGATGAAGGCATGCTAGATGCCGTCAAAGCCATGACGCATTTCCTCAACTTAATCGCATCTGAGCCTGATATTGCCCGCGTGCCGATTATGATTGACTCATCAAAGTGGAGTGTAATTGAAGCAGGCCTTAAGTGCGTGCAGGGCAAGGCGATTGTCAATTCCATCTCGATGAAAGAGGGCGAAGCTGAGTTTTTGCGTCAGGCCAAACTGTGTCGTCGCTACGGCGCCGCGGTGATTGTGATGGCGTTTGATGAAAAAGGCCAAGCAGATACTTACGCCCGCAAAATTGAGATCTGCAAACGCGCTTATGATTTATTGGTGAGCACAGGTTTTCCGCCAGAAGACATTATCTTCGACCCGAATATTTTCGCTATTGCCACCGGTATTGAAGAGCACAATAACTATGCAGTCGATTTTATTGAAGCAACCCGCTGGATAAAGCAAAATCTACCACACGCCAAAATTTCGGGTGGGGTTTCCAATGTCAGCTTTAGTTTTCGCGGCAATGACCCTGCGCGTGAGGCAATTCATACTGTATTTTTATACCACGCGATTAAAGCCGGTATGACCATGGGTATTGTGAATGCCGGCATGATGGGTGTTTATGACGATTTGGCACCCGAGCTCAAACAACGCGTTGAAGATGTCGTTTTAAACCGCATTATTGACCCCAATAATCTGCTTGCGCCGACTGAGCGCCTGATTGAAATTGCTGGCACTTTAGTGGCTGGTGGTAAAAAAGCAGCGGGTGTTTTAGAGTGGCGCGGCACACCAGAAAACCCTGTGCCTGTAGAAAAACGTCTCAGTTACGCCATGGTACATGGCATTACCGATTTTATTGTGCAAGATACGGAA
>JAKFEP010000080.1:0-8562 GCA_036675645.1 Methylotenera sp.
GACCTACTAAATATGACCTACTAAATTTAATGTAACCAAACGCCTACTAGCCAAACCGTCGCCACACCTAAGCCGATTAAACTAAGCTGTGAAATAGTGGCGTTAAGCTCAGTACGTTTGTGTAAACTGGGGATTAGATCGGCAACAGCCACATACAGCAAACTCGCGGCGGCCAGCCCTAAAATATAAGGGATTGCTCCAGTTGCTTGCTGCAAGAAATAATACGCCAACACTGCACCCAGCAAGGTGGCTAAACTACTGCCTAAGTTAAACCATAAGGCTTTTTTCTTGCTGTAGCCTGAGTGCAGTAAAATGAGAAAGTCGCCTACTTCTTGCGGGATTTCGTGCGCAATAATTGCCAACGCAGTCACAATACCCACTTTTATGTCCACCATAAATGCTGATGCAATCAATACGCCATCCACAAAATTGTGAAAAGTATCCCCTATTAAAATCATAGTGGCGCTTCTGCCGTCATCATGCGAGTGAATATGTGCTTGAGGTCTAGCAGAAATATTCGGTTGCAGCTTTAAAACGGGTTTAAATTTAGTGGTAGTGACTAGACTTGTATTGTCACAGACCGCATTCTCAGGGCAATGCGCATCATCATGCGGCGCGTGCACTTCGCAGTGGTCACCATGACAATGGCGCCATATCACCAGCTTTTCTAGTGCAAAAAATAGCAATATGCCGATTAACACAGTGCCTGTCACGGCTTGCACACTGCTAGCGTGCTCAATTGCCTCTGGCAGAATCTCTAAAAATACCGCACCCAACATAGCGCCTATGGCATAGCTAATTAACACAGGCAAGCCTGCACGGCTAATATTAAGTGACACCAATGCCGCGCCAGACACGCTTAGCACACCACCCAGCAAGCTAAAGAGCGTAATCCAAGTAATTATAGAGAGTTCGGGAAGGTTCATGCCATGCTAAGTATTTGAAAGGATGCGCATTATATATCAATTAAGCCTGAAATTAAGCTCGGTCTAATCAAGCTAACCAAATGAGCGTTGCCATACGCCCTGTGTCGCTATCGCGACGAAATGAAAAAAAGCGCTCTTCATCAGTGAATGTACAAAAATCTTCATCATATCCGCCTCCATAAATATCGGTAACACCGACATTATTTAAGCGCTGTGTAGCTAACAGGTAAATATTGGCTAAAAACTTATCACCCTGCAATTTAAACGCACTGGCGGAATTTTTATCTTTTTCCAAAAAATGCGCACGCACATCTGCGCCCACCTCAAATGCATTTGGGCCAATAGCTGGGCCAAGCCAAGCCATTAAGTTGGCGGGCTTTATTTGTGCTGCTCCGCAGAGCTCATGGATACAGGCTTCTAGGACACCATCACACAACCCGCGCCAACCTGCGTGCACCGCAGCCACCACGCTGCCTGCTTTGTCGCACAAGAGCACAGGCAAGCAATCGGCAGTCATAGTCACGCATACTACATTTTTATGTGTGGTAAAACTCGCATCAGCATCTGGCACACAGGATGTATTAGCGGCATCGATAATCTCTACACCATGCACTTGATTCAGCCAAACCGGCTCGCTAGGTAAAAATTGGCTGAGCAATTGGCGGTTTTGCGCAACATGCAAAGGGCTATCTTTGACATGGCTGCCAAAATTTAAGCTGTTATAAGGAGCCGCGCTGTAACCATTGTTGCGTGTGGTCTGCAAAGCATGCACATTTAGTGGTGCTGGCCAATTTGGAACGATAAAATCAGGCTTCTTCATCTTCTAAATTGCCATCTTCCCACGCTTCGTCGTCACCATCTAAATCAAAATCGCCATCGTCCTCGCCTACATATAAGCCATTTTCATCCACGCCAAAATCAAACAGCGTTTCATCTACCGGAGGATCTTCATGGCGCATGGCCTCTAACAATATTTTCATGTCCTCGGCTAACTCGATTTGCCATTCCATGAATTCGTTGGTTTTTGGGTGAATCAAGCCTAGTTTTACCGCATGTAAAGCTTGCCGGTTAAAGCCAGAGACCGCCTCCCTTAAAGTTTGCGTCATCAATTTATGCGGAATAATATTGCCAATACCATATACCGGGTCGCCCAACATAGGCGCTTTTAAAAACTGCATATGTACGCGAATTTGATGGGTGCGACCCGTTTCTAACTGGCAGCGCAAATAGGTATGCACGCCAAAACGCTCTAGTACCTCATAGTGCGTAATAGCTGGCTTACCTGTACGCGAAATAGCCATTTTAGTACGGGCATGAGAATGCCGACCAATCGGCTGATTAATGGTGCCATTGCGCCACAATTGCCCCCACACAATAGCGCGATATTCGCGCTTCACCGTGCGCGCTTGCAGCTGCCGCACCAGACTCGTTTGCGCTTCTAGCGTTTTTGCTACCACCAACAAGCCACTGGTATCTTTATCAAGTCGGTGCACAATGCCCGCACGTGGCACATCGTTAAGTTGCGGTGCGTGATGCAATAATGCGTTCAACAATGTGCCGCTCCAATTACCAGCCGCCGGGTGTACTACCAAACCAGCGGGTTTATTGATCACCAAAATGCTGTCATCTTCAAACACAATATCCAGTGGTATATTTTCTGGCTTGAAGGCATTTTCTTGGGCATTTTCTGGCGGAGATATCAGGACCTGCTCACCGCCCCATACCTTGGTTTTAGCAGTTGTCCCCTCACCATCCAGAGCCACTAAGCCTGCTTTAATCCAAGCTTGCAAACGGCTGCGTGAATGTTCCGGCAATAACTGCTGTAAGGCAACATCCAAGCGCTTCCCGCCCAAATCCATTGGGATGCTTAGCAGAATATTTGCAGGGTTTTCGGTATTGGTTTGCGCTTGTATTTGGGGCATCGGTTATAATAGTGCTAATTAATTTTAGGTATTCGTATTGAAATTGCTAATGAAACGTATTTTACAGCTTTTATTGCCATCGCTTGCCCCTTTATTTCTCAGCCTGTTATTGGGCGCTTGTGCAATTTTTGGTGAGCCGACCGAATTGGACGAAACCAAAGGCTGGCAGGCTGAACGCATTTACCAGGCTGGCGAAGAAAGAATGATCGACAAAGATTATGATAAAGCTATTGGTTACTTTCAAAAGCTAGAATCGCGCTTTCCACATGGTAAATATGCGACTCAAGCACAATTAGAAACTGCTTATGCTTACTACAAAAAAAATGATCCTATCTCTGCTGTCGCGGCGGCTGATCGCTTTATTAAACTACATCCCAATCACCCTAATGTGGATTACGCCTACTATTTGAAAGGGCTCGCTACCTTTAACGAGCGCGGTATCATTGAAAAATATACCCTGCAGGAAATCAGCGACCGTGATCCAAAAACACTTAAGCTCTCATTTGCCGCTTTTAAAGAACTGACTGACCGCTACCCAAAAAGTCGTTATTACAAAGATGCCACGCAGCGTATGGTGTACTTGGTTAATTCACTCTCACAGCACGAGCTGCATGTGGCGCGTTATTACATGAAGCGGCAAGCCTATTTGGCCGCACTGAATCGCGCTAAATATGTGTTGGAATACTATCCGAACTCAGCCTCAGTAGAAGAAGCGTTGGTGATCAGCGTCAGTGCTTACGACCTAATGGGCTTGGACGATTTAAAACAAGATACGGTACGCGTGCTTAAAACTAATTACCCTGAAAACCCATTGATAAGCGGTAAAGTAGTAGAAGAGGAACGCGTATGGTGGAGATTCTGGGAAAGCCTAGAAGACAAATAACAACTACGGTTTAACGTTTTTTGTCTTCGGCGTCTTTTTTAGCTTTTAATTCAGCACGTTGCGCCGTTTTACGGCGGCGCATACTCACAATACCTTCACCAGCTTTACGTTTATTGTCCGGCTCTGCGAATGGGTTGTCACCTTGCTTAAATTGTACGCGTAGCGGTGTGCCTGTCAGCTGAAATGTCTTACGAAACACACCTTCTAAAAAGCGCTTATAGCTGTCTTTAACGCCATCCACATGGTTGCCATGTACAACTACAATCGGCGGATTCATGCCGCCTTGATGTGCGTATCTTAACTTAGGTCTCGTACCACGGCTAACTGGTGGTTGATGTTGCGCGACTGCATCAATTAAAACCCTGGTCAATTGTGGCGTGGCAAGCTTGGCCATGGCAGCTTTAAATGCACCATCCACAGACAAAAATAACTCAGGCAAGCCTTTTTTGCGCAGCGCAGAAATATAATGAAATTTAGCAAAATCCAAGAATTTTAGTTTTCTATCAATCTCGTTTTTAATAAACTCGCGCTCATCTTCTTTTAAGCCATCCCACTTGTTGATTGCAACGACAAGCGCACGCCCAGCATCCAATATATAAGCCGCTACATGGGCATCTTGCTCTGTAATGCCTTCCTGTGCATCTACCACTAAAATCGCCACATTGGCGTCTTCAATGGCTTGCATGGTTTTCACTACAGAAAATTTTTCAATGGACTCGAATACACGGCCACGTTTACGGACGCCAGCGGTGTCAATAATAATATAGTTTTTACCGTTTTTTTCGAGTTCAATTTCTATGGAATCACGAGTGGTGCCAGGCTCGTCAAATGCAATCACGCGCTCCTCACCTAGTAAAGCATTAACCAGGGTTGATTTACCTACATTCGGACGACCCACAATGGCTATTCTAGGCACTTTATTATTGGGCATTTTTTCGTCTGGGTCAGGCTCAGGAAAATCCTCTAGCGCCAATTCAATCAAGTCTTTAACGCCTTCACCATGCGCAGATGAAATAGACAATGGCTCGCCAAGGCCTAATTCATGAAAATCTGCCGCTACCACAGCCCGATTCATGCCTTCAGTCTTATTCACCGCTAACAATACTGGGCGCTGCGCACGGCGTAATTTATCGGCAATAATAAATTCCTGCGGCGTCATGCCAGCACGACCATCGACAATAAAAATCACCACATCGGCTTCATCAATCGCCAGCAGGGTTTGCTTGGCCATTTCTTTTAAAATGCCTGACTCTGCAGTGGGTTCAAAGCCACCGGTATCAATTACTAAATAGGGTTTGCTGCTGCCAATACCGCGACCATAATGGCGGTCACGTGTGAGGCCAGGTAAGTCCGCTACTAGCGCGTCACGGCTTTTGGTCAGGCGATTAAAAAGGGTAGATTTGCCAACGTTGGGACGACCAACGAGTACGATAGTAGGAAGCATATGTTTACTGAGGCGCTTTGTTTATTGCTGCTCTGGGCTAGGCAATCGGATGCCAGGGCCGCTGTTATCTGAACTGCTGGTGTCTGGAAGCAAAATTGAATCATTGTTCTGAAACAAAATGCTGCGTTCAGAACTGGGCTCTGCTGACGATTCTGGTGCTTGCATATCAGATGGCGCGGTTTCTGACTCTGGAAGTGTCACTTTTACTGGCGCGGACTCTGGGGATACTTCAATATCGGGTTTTGAAATCGGAACCGGTTTTGATGAAGGTTTAGCATTGATCTCGTCAATGCTAATCGCATACAAACCACCATCGCGTGTTTCTGCAATCAATTGATTTGATTTAGTGCCCGCAATCAATGACATCACGGGATTACTGTCTAGCTTGATACGTGCGGCAAATTTGCCTTCGTCACGCGTTAAAAAGTGTACATACCCCTCTAAATCACCCACCGCAATGACATTGCCCATTGGCAAGGGCGCGGTTAGACGGCGATTTGCCAGCGCCCCTTGTCGCCAAAAAGTTTTACCAGAAGTGTAATCCAGCGAATAAACTGCACCTAATGTGTGTGAAACAAAAATTTTGCCATCTTCCGTATTTAAACCACTGTAACTTGAAATATCACGGTTCCACAACACGCGACCAGACGCACGATCCACTGCTGCAATTTTACCTTGATAGGCAACCGCATATACCAAGGCACCGTCGACCACTGGCAGGCTCGTAATGTCAGCAATACGCTCAATTTCAGTCACGCCCCTGGGTTGCGCAACAGTAGCTTCCCATATCAACTTGCCGTTATCGGCACGGATAGCCACCATTTTCCCACCAGCAAAACCCGCGTATACGGCGCCGCTATCGACTACCACGCCCACGCTGCTGCGCAATGTTAGCGCTGGGTTAATCCGTTCGTATACCCATTTTCGATTACCATCACTGGCATCCAGGCCATAGATACGGTTATCACCAGAACGCGCAATGACGATGCCATCAAAATAACGCGGCACACTTAAAATCTCGCTTGAAAGCCTAGCTTTCCATACCAGTTTGCCAGATACGTCATAAGCAAATACGTTACCCTTGCTACTGCCCACCAGGACAATTCCAGCACCAACGCCCACTCCGCCACTAATTGGCTCGCCTACATTCACTTGCCAGATCTGACGACCACTCACTGGGTCTAGCTTGGTAATTTCACCCTCTGTATTGGCTGCATATACTGCAGTGGAATCAAGCACGGGCGTATAGTCAAATTTTTCGGTTTTTCCTACGTTGCTGGACCAATCCATTTTCACGGCATGTGTTGGCTGGATATCTTCTAATTCCGCGGGCGGATTAGGCGGCTCTCGGCCAAACACCCTATCGGAAAAACTCTGTTGCAACTCGGTCAAAGTGCTGCAAGCAGTGATGCCAAGCAAGCTTAGCAGTAAAAATAATCGAAGTGTAGATATGCGTAACATAGTGATAGCGATTAGCCTAAACCTTAAACTCAAGCACCCAAAGATTCAAGTTTTTGCTGAGTGTATTGATGCAATTTACCCTGCACATCCAAATGATTCAGCGCATTCTCAAACGCCTTTTTAGCATCTGCTTGTTTGCCTTGCGCTAAGTACAGGTCGCCTTGCAGGCTTGCTTTTAAACCTTCGTAGCCCTTGTCATTAATGGCCACCAGCACTTTGTGGGCTTCATCATAACTTTTCTCTTCAAACAAGATATTAGCCAACTGTAAACTGGCAATGGCTTTTACTGCACTTTCTTTGGCATTTTTAATTGCCCATTCCAGTTGCGCTTTGGCGCTTTTATCATCATTGGCAGCAAAATTAGCTTTTGCCGCAAACACCGCAGCACGACCTGCATAAGGCGTACCTGAATAGCTGTCCATTAATTTGGCAGATTGTGTTTTAATTTCAGCGGTTTTGTTGATGTCCATTACCACCAAGGCTTGGTAAAGCTCAGAAGCCTCTACCGCTTTTTTGTTTTGGTAGTAGCCGTATGCCTGCCAAGAGGCGTAAGCGATTAAGACGGCTAATACTAGATTAATCGCCATTTTCCCATTTTTGTTCCACCAAGCTTTAAATTCGTCTAACTGCTCTTGCTCTTCTAAATCGTATGCCATATTTTTTAAATCCGTTTAAATCCGAAAGTTAAATCCAAAACCTTAAATAATGCTCTAATTTCTATCTAGGCTGCTTTACGGCCCGGGATTGCGCTCAATAATTGTTGTGTGTAAGGTTGCTGTGGTGCGTTATAAATAGCATCCACCTTGCCCTGCTCTACAATTTTTCCTTTATTCATTACCACAACTTCATCTGCCATGTGCCGCACTACCCGCAAATCATGACTAATAAAGATATAACTCAACTGCATTTCTGCTTGCAACTCTTTTAGTAGCAGTAAAATCTGGGCCTGTACTGAAACATCCAAGGCCGAAACGGGCTCATCGCACACCACGACTTTTGGATTCAACACCAAAGCACGTGCAATGCCAATGCGCTGGCGCTGTCCGCCCGAAAATTGATGTGGGTACTTCAACGCATCGTCCGCGCTCAACCCCACCCGCAACAACATTTGCAGCATTTTCTGTTTTTGTTCAGCGACAGATCCCAAGCCATGGATCAGCAAGCCCTCACCTACAATCTCGCCTACTTTCATGCGGGGATTCAACGATGCAAAAGGATCTTGAAATACCATTTGCAAGTGTTTACGCACGTCGCGCAGTGCTTGACCTTGCAATTTGGCGAGGTCCTGCCCTTCAAAAATCACTTCGCCACTATCAAACGGGTGCAATTGTAACAGACAACGTGCCAAAGTGGATTTACCGCTACCAGATTCACCGACAACTGCCAACGTTGAGCCTGCTTTCAAGGAGATACTCACATCGTCGAGCGCCCTCACCTGGCTACTACCAAAACCAAATCGGCCACTGCGCTGGCTATAGGTTTTGACTAAATGATTGGCTTGTAAAATGGTGTTTTGTGAGTCTTGTTGGCTCATGCGACTGCCTTATCTTCTTTTAGCCACGCATAGTCAATTGGCTTAAGTTCTTTTTTGCCTTCCGCATCGGGCACACAGGCTAACAGCGCTTTAGTATAAGGATGTTTCGGCTTGGTCAATACGTCTTTTTTGCTGCCTGTTTCAACAATCTCTCCTCGAAACATCACAACCACGTCATCGGCAATATCTGCCACCACACCAAAATCGTGGGTAATAAATAGCATGGCCATATTCATGCGTGTTTTCAATGTATCAAGCAGCTGTAGAATTTGTGCTTGCACGGTTACATCCAAAGCAGTGGTCGGTTCATCGGCAATTAATAGTGCCGGCTCGCAAGCGATACTCATGGCGATCATCACACGTTGGCGCTGCCCCCCGGAAAGTTCATCAGG
>JAKFEP010000025.1:0-8445 GCA_036675645.1 Methylotenera sp.
GGTGCAGGGGGCTCAATAGGGTCCGAGCTAAGCAGGCAAATTTTAAAGTTTAAGCCTGGCAGATTAATCTGCTTTGATGTCTCTGAATATGCGTTATATCAGCTAGAGCAAGACTTACATCAGTTTGCTGATGAGGCTGAGCTGATATTTATTGCCGGGGATGTTAAAAATCAATCAAGGGTAGAAACTCTACTTTTACAATATCAACCCAAAGTTGTATTTCATGCCGCTGCTTATAAGCATGTGCCACTCATGGAGACGCATAATGTAGCAGAAGCCTTATCTAATAATGTGTTAGGCACCTATGTGCTGGCTAAAGCATGTATGCAGGAAAAAGTAGAAAAGTTTGTACTCGTCTCAACAGATAAAGCTGTTAACCCGACCAATGTGATGGGCGCAAGTAAACGATTGGCGGAAATGGTGTGCCAAAGCCTGGAAGGTGGAGCCAAGTCAAATACACATTTTGTAATGGTACGTTTTGGTAATGTGCTGGGAAGCAGTGGTAGCGTGATTCCAAAGTTTCGTGAGCAGATTGCAAAAGGTGGGCCGGTAACCGTGACGCATCCAGAAATTACGCGTTTTTTCATGTCAATCCCGGAGGCCGCACAGCTTGTGATGCAAGCTGGCTTAATGGGCAAAGGCGGTGAAATTTTTGTATTGGATATGGGCGAGCCTGTGAAAATTGCTGAGCTGGCAAAAGATATGATTCGCTTATCTGGCTTTCAAGAGGATGAGATTAAGATTAAATATACTGGCTTAAGACCAGGTGAAAAATTGTATGAGGAATTATTGGCCGATGATGAACTTACACAACCGACACCACATCCAAAGTTGCGTATTGCTTTGGCTAGAAAAGCCGATGCGGTTTGGGTAAAGAAACTGCTAAAATGGATAGAGTCATGCCAGTTTACCGATGAAAATACTATAAAGAAACAGCTAGTATTCTGGGTGGAAGAGTACGCAGAAACTTCACCAGACACTCACATTACCAACGGTACTACACTTGCCAGTACAATTACAAACACCATACATTAAAAGTAAAGCAGATGAATAAAATTACAAAAGCAGTTTTCCCAGTTGCCGGCTTGGGTACACGTTTTTTACCTGCAACTAAAGCCAGTCCTAAAGAGATGTTGCCCATTGTAGACAAGCCTTTGATTCAATATGCGGCTGAAGAGGCAATAGCAGCGGGTGCTACGGAGCTGATATTCATTACGGGGCGTAATAAGCGCTCGATTGAAGATCATTTTGATAACGCGGGAGAGTTAGAAACCTCCCTCGAGGCAAGCGGAAAAATAGAGCTGCTGGAAATATTAAGAGGCATTTTACCTTCACATGTTTCATGCATCTATATTCGCCAACCTGGCGCACTTGGGCTTGGACATGCCGTGTTATGTGCCAAGCCGGTAGTTGGTGATGCACCGTTTTCAGTAATTTTGGCCGATGATTTGATTGACGCTGATATTCCTGCCATGCAGCAAATGGCAGAGGTTTATACACATAGGCAATGCTCTGTACTGGGTGTAGAAGATGTGCTGCCTTCAGAAACAGCAAGTTATGGCATTGTGGATGCATTTAAAATTGAAGAAAACTTACTTCAGCTAAAAAGTATTGTTGAAAAACCCAAGCCAGCGGATGCACCTTCTACATTAGCGGTTGTAGGACGTTATATACTGACACCCAAGATTTTTGATTGCTTGGAGAAAGTAAAGCCTGGAAAAGGTGGCGAAATTCAGCTCACGGATGGAATTTCAGACTTATTGCAGTATGAGGATATATTGGCTTATCGTTTTGCCGGAAAGCGCTTTGACTGCGGCAGTAAACTGGGCTTTATGAAGGCTAACGTTGAGCTTGCATTAAAACATCCTGAAATAGCCCAAGATTTTAACCAATATTTAGCTGCATTAAACAAATGAAGTAGCGATATAAATTGACGCAACCAGTCAACCCAAACCAATATTTGCAGCAAGCAGAGCTGATTCATAGCCAGAAAACTGTGGATTTGGCGATTGATGCAATGGCCAAGCAATTAAATATTGATTATGCAGACAAGCACCCCATTTTACTTAGTGTGATGGGTGGAGCTGTCTATTTCACTGGTCAATTGTTACCTAAGCTCACCTTCCCACTGGAATTGGATTATGTGCAGGCTACCAGGTACCATGGAAACACCGCTGGCAGTCAGCTTAAATGGGTGGTAATGCCCAAAGAAAACATTAAAAACAGAAGTGTATTGATATTGGATGATATATTGGATGAAGGTTTTACGCTTAAATCTATTGCCGATAAATGTAATCAACAATCAATCGAAGAATTTAAAATAGCTGTTTTAGTGGAAAAAGAGTTAAATAAGGCTAAACCTATTAGCGCAAACTATGTTGGATTGCCTGTACCAAACCGTTATGTGTTTGGGTGCGGTATGGATATTCATGGCTGGTGGCGTAATTTGCCAGCGATTTACGCACTATCAGAAAGCGATTGAGTATTTAGCTAATGTTGTCATATTAAGTAAATAGCACTGGTTCGTAATGTCAGTTTCTTGACAAAATAGTTGGCGATCTAACTAAAATATTAATAAAAATCGTGGCATTAAACATTTAACTAATTGATTTTAAATAGAAAAAATTTTAATTTATACGTGGTATCAATAATGCATTTATGTACTCATCTAGTACGATATTAATCGTGGGGAGTATGTGATGGCGAAGAAGGCAGAAGTGAATCAAAATTGGGAACGCGTGTTCCATGTTATTCAAGAATCATTTACAGTAAATAAGCATTTAGATTTTTTTAAATGGTTACAAGGCAGTGTAAGTAAATTACTTCCACACGATGTTTTAGTGGCTGCTTGGGGCGACTTCTCAACGGGGGATTTGAATTTTGATGTATCCTCAAACTTAGAGGATATTCGCACGCAAAAACTTATTGATGCGCCTGGCGTTTTTACCTATTTAATGTGTAACCTTCATCAGCGCTGGTTAGATAACGGTGAAAGATGGTTCCGCATTAATTTCTTTGATGCGGACGGCATTAACATTCAGCCGCCCACCGCTTTTACACGTAAACTAGTTGGCATGAACTCTTTGCTGGTATATGGCGTGAGAGATACACGCGGCAAAAATGATTGTATTTACGTGTTTTTTGATAAAGCGCGCGAATTTCAAGTTCAGGACTCCGTGCTCGGCTTGCTTATGCCACATGTGGATGCGGCGCTGCGCCGGGTTGAGTATATTGAAACACCTACCACTCAAGAGGTTGTTGATGAATTTAGCCTAGGTGGCCTGAGTGAGCGTGAGCATGAAATACTGCACTGGGTTAAAACAGGTAAAACCAATTTTGAGATTGGCATTATATTAAGTATTAGTCCAAATACGGTTAAAAACCATCTTAAGCGCATTTTCCAAAAACTAGACGTATCTTGTCGAGCGCAGGCAGTAGCCAAGTACATTCCTCGAAATCCAACAGATCTGAAGTTGTTTTAGGTTGTTCAAGCCTTTGCTGTACCGGCAAAGGCTATTTTTTCTTCAGTTTCTAAGTTTATTAAATCAGTACGTTAATTTTCACTTTTTTATCTTTAATTACGGATAAATTAAGGTGACCCATACGGGCTATTGTGCACAAGGCTTGTGCTTCATAGAATGCATTCAATCATCTAAAGAAGTTTGTAGTGGAGGCAAAAATGTTTAAAAATTTATTGATATCGGCGTTTGTTATAGGCTTGTCGATGGGCTCAGTAACAGTTCTTGCAGCAAGTGCCGAATCTCATCCTGATTCTACAAATTTGATAAGTGCCGCAAATAATGTAGAGAATGAAGCTCTGTTATTACAAGTGTCTGATAAGAGTAGTGATAAAGCAATAAGCGTGTCCTCTCAACCCCACTTTCAGTCTGCAGAGGGCAGTGAGCCAACATTGTCAACTGGATGGCTGTTTGCAGTGGCTTTATTATGGTTTGTCATATTGTCAAATCGTAGAAGTGTTTAACAATATCTGCGTTATAAGTTTTATTGGCATCAGTATTAGCCCAAACAGTTTTCTTGCGCCAATCATGAAGCGAATCGATAGTTGTTAAAAAACTTCTCCTGAATTCCTACAACAATTCTCCTTAATTCCTACAATAATAATATAGCTAACGTGATATGCTATTTGTACTATTTCTTTAATATCCTTTTTGAAGGGAATAACAATATGAAAATTAAAACACTATTATGGCTAATCATTGGTCACCTATTATTCATCTCATTATCGACTGCCAACGCTGGGGCTGCTCAAAGCTATAAATTGCGTCAAGGTGACTTGATTCAAGTTTCAGTTTGGGGTGAGGACAAGTTGCAAAAAGAAAGCCTCGTTTTACCTGACGGTAGTATTACCTATCCCTTGGCAGGTAGGGTGGAGGTTGTAGGGTTAACTTCTACTGAAGTGGAAAAAAGAATTGCCGACAAATTAAAGGCTTATCTTCCTGATCCCCAAGTGTCTGTAGTCATTGTTAGCATTACAGGAAATACGGCACATGTAATGGGAAAAGTGCTCAAACCAGGCCAGGTATTGATGGCAGGGCCTATGACAGTTTTAGATGCGCTTAGCATGGCGGGCGGTTTAGACAAATTTGCCGATCGGAGCAACATTAAAGTATTGCGTAACACGCCTCAAGGGCAAAAAGCAATTTCAGTACACTATGACCAACTGCTTCGTGGGCAAAATTTGGAGAGTAATATTACATTAATCCCTGGAGATACAGTTTTAGTGCCTTAGTTATATTTACAACAAAGCGCTCTCTAGCCAAGTAAAGTACACGAATTTATTGTTTTAACTGCCTGAATATAGGGTATAATTTTTGTTGTTTGAGTACCTAATATTCAGGGGTTAAAATGAGAATTAAAATACCATCTTTGATTAAACATCATAATTACAATAAATCCGCATTATGCCTAATTACAGGCTTTACACTTTTTTTAATGGCTTTTCAGGTTAATGCTGGAACTGCTGTCCAGGAAACTACAACTGGAGAACCAACGGCCGGTGAAGCTACAACTGGAACTGGATCGCCCGCAGGAAATGGTAACGGTTCATCAAAAGGTAGCGACTTCTTAAAAGGTACAGGCATCCCAACTGAGCCAGGCTATTTCAATGATGGTGGGATAATAAGAGATACTGATTTTTCAAGAGAAACTGGAGGCCCTAGGCAGATTGAAGGTGGATTGCCGCCAGGTTTCTCAAATAAAATAATATTCACTACCGGCGTGGCGCACGATTCTAATCCAGCACTAGATGACACCAACAAAAAATCTACCTGGATTTACTCTTTCATTCCTCAGGTATTGTTAAACTATATTGGTGAAGTAAATAGTTTTTATTTTGATGGTGCATTGTTAATTCAAAGACATTCAAATGAGGATATTCTGACTGATCGCGAAGACCCTCGATTGTCAGTTGGTTGGGATCGTACCTATGAGTCAGGATTGTTTGGCTTATACGCTAATTATTTTGAGACCTCTAGTCGTGGTGAAGAAATAAGAACTGCCGGCGTATTTACCGGTATTGCTGACGATGACAATACCCAACGGGTTAGGTTGTATGGTGCAAAATGGCAACATGTATTTGCTCCAAGATGGAGTCTGCTAACAAATGCTGAATATTCCGAAGAAGCCTTTAGTGGCGGTAGCGGGGCAAATCTGATTGATTTTTCTTCAGTTGGTGTCAAGTCGAAATTAAATTATGAGTATACTGAAAGGCTTGATACTTATCTTCAGGCAGGGTTTGTTCAAGTTAGGCCAGACCAAACTTTTAGAGATACGGACTTTACACGGTTAGCTATTGGAGCTGATTACCAGGTGAGTGAGGCTCTTAGGGTGTCATCACGTGCTGGCATGTATAACTTGTCGGGACGCCAGTCAGACTCAGGTTGGGAAGCTGGTATACAAGCTAGATATGATGTTGGCCGTATGGGGTATATTGCTGAGATAAATAGAGAGCTTGGATTATCTGCCGCTGCTGCTTTTCAAAAGGCGGATACATATAGGCTTGGGTGGACGTTCGATATAAGTGAGCTGGATAGGCTGAATGTAAATTACACGTTGGTTAGATTTATTGAAGACAATGAGGTTAACCTAGAAGAGTCAGACGCTCAGGAAATCAGCGCGTTTTATGATCGAGTCTTAGGTGGCAAATGGAGAGGGCAGGCCAGTGTGAGCTTTAGAGAGTCAGATAGAACAGAGGGGCGTAGCCATGGAAATGTTGTCGGCGTCTCATTAATATATGATGGTTTCAGTTTTTAATAATAAAAAAAGGGAATGATGCCTAATGGATTCTGAAAGAGAGTTAACGTTAAGTGATTATCTTAATATTGTTAAGCGTAAGTTCCCCTATGTAGTTGTTTTTTTCTTTCTGGCGTTTTTTGCAGTTATTGTCATAGCACTATGGATTTCTCCTGTCTATAAATCTACAGCAACCATACTGATTGAATCTCAACAAGTAAGGCCAGATGAAGCTAAAGAGAAATTTGCGGCCGAACGATTTTCTGCGCTGAATCAGGTTGTGCTTAGTAAAGATAATTTACTAAAAATTGCCGAACGTTATAAATTATACGGTTTAGATAAAAATCCCAAGTTATCTCGTGAACTTTTAATTAATGCTACGCGGGGCAATGTCTCTGTGGAAAGACTTAGAGCAGAACCTGAGGGGTGGGAAAGCGCTGCAACGTTTGCATTTAACGTTTCATTCACACACTATGATGCTGATGAAACTTATAAAATAACGAACGATTTCGTTAAGTTATTTTTAGATGAGAACGACAGGGCAAGTAAAGAGCGAGTAGTAGAAACGGCCGATTTCTTTAGTAACGAGGAAGCCAAACGAAGGGCTGAGCTAGAAAAAATAGAAAAAGAAGTAACCAACTATAAGCGCTTATATGCAGATTCACTCCCCGAAAATAAAGAAATGTATGTTGGCAGTTTGGAGCGACTTGAAAATGACTTGAGGGCTACCCAGCGCGAATATAGTGCAACTCAGTCAGAGTTGCGATCTTTAGATGTTAGTTTGGAATCTGCTAAGGCAGGTATTACCTTAGGTGCGCCACAAGACCGGCCTGTTCTTCCAACAGACCTAGATGGATTGAGATTAGAACTAGCAAAACAAAAGAGTATTTACAATGACAATCATCCTGCAGTGCGCGTATTGCAGCGCAGAATAGAACTATTAGAAAAGAATGCAGCCGAAGGGTCTGGCAAGACAGAGTCTGCTAAGAGCGTTACCCCTCAATCTGTAATGGTAGCTAAGGTCCAAGCGCAAATCGACACAGCGAACTCGAGGCTAAATTCATTGCGTGAAGAAGAAGCTAGTATTCGAGCGAAAATTAGGCAGACTGAAAGCCAAGTAATGCGTAGCTCACAAACTGAAGGTGCGCTAGGCGCTATGATGCGTGAGTATGAAAATGCTAAAACGGCTTATGCCGAGATAAAAACCAAGTTAGATAATTCTAGAATTGCTAAAAATATCGAGATGGAAAATAAGGGTGAACGGTTTGTTTTAATAGAGGCACCCGTTTATCCAGAAAAGCCGATCAAACCAAATCGAATCTTGATTATTGCTGCAGGATTCTTAGGGTCTATTGCTTTTGCAGTTGCATTGGCAATTTTGATGGAAACGCTTGATAGCCGTATAAGAGGCGTTGATACATTCGCTTCGATCATGAAAATCCAGCCAATGGCCACAATACCCTATATTACGAATAAAGCCGAATTAAGACGTAAAAAATATATTGTTATTTATACCCTGCTTGGGATGTTAGCTGTAGCACTGATCCTTATGTTTATAGTGCACTTCTTTGTTATGCCTCTCGACGTTTTGACGGCTAAAATTATTGCGAGATTTTAGTGAAAGCTGATTATGGAAAAGATTAAAGATGCTTTAGAAAAGGCTAAGATACAGCAGAGTGGGCAAGTATCAGGATTTGCAACAAAACAAAACAAGCCAACCAGCAATTTGCCAACAAGTAACGATGCGCTTGCCTCAATTGTTTACAGCGAAACAGCGGTAGTTAAATTAGATCCTGCCATATTAGAACACTATCGTATTGTGGCGCAAAATAAACATGACCCAGCAAGCTGGGTATTTGATTCATTACGGACACAAGTTCTGCAAAAAATGGAAGAAAATAATTGGCGCACAATCGCAATTGTTTCTCCTACACCGGAGGCGGGCAAGTCAGTGGTTGGGATTAATTTAGCAATCAGTATTGCACAACAGCCACAAAAAACTGCCATGCTGGTAGATTTTGATTTACGTAAACCGCGAGTTGCTCAATATCTTGGAATTAAACGGGAAAAATCTATAAACAATTTCCTAGCTGGAAATGCACAGCTTTCAGAAATTATTGTCAATCCAAGCATTCCTCGTTTAACAATAGTGCCTACAAACAAGCCTGTCAGTCAGTCGTCAGAAACATTATC
>JAKFEP010000167.1:0-8319 GCA_036675645.1 Methylotenera sp.
ACATCATTCGGAATATCACTGACGACCGCCGAACCGGCGCCAACCATCACGCGCTCGCCGATGCGAACCAGTTGACGCACGCTGGCGCCGATACCGATCCAGCTCAAGTCACCCACTTGCACACCACCTGCTAGCCGTACGCCGGGACTGATATGCACGGCATCGCCCAACACGCAATCGTGGTCGATACTGCAGCCTGTATTGAGAATGGCACCCTGACCTATGCATGCCTCGGCATTCACCACAGCCCCAGCGAATACCACCGCCCCCTGACCAATAGTGGCGTAGCGACTGACAATGGCGGCGGGATGAACCAGTGTCACCAGGCAAGCCCCCGCCGCCCGCAGCTCAAGTAGCTTGGTGTGACGGATACGGTTATTGCCGATAGCGACCAGCAAGCCATCGAAGTCGGTTAACCGGCCCATTAGAGCGGCAGTATCGCCCATAACCGACCACACACCATTTTCTTGAAGACTTGGCCAAGCATCATCAAAGAACTCGACGGACTGCCAACCACAACTTTCGGCAGTATCCGCAACCACCTTACCGTGTCCACTAGCCCCAAGAATTGCTAAGCGCCTCATGGCTGATCACCAGTAAATTTAGACATAGTCGCCTCTCCATCCGCATTGATTCCCTCTCTCATCATCACTTTCTTGATGGTCAGCGCGAGAATCTTTAAATCGAGCCAAGTCGAACGATTATCCACATACCAGACATCCAACTTAAACTTCTCCTCCCAACGCAGAGCATTACGACCATTTATCTGCGCCCACCCAGTAATACCAGGGCGTACCTCATGGCGTCGAAACTGGTCCGGGTTGTAAAGCGGCAGATACTCCATCAGCAGCGGGCGCGGGCCCACCAGACTCATATCACCTTTGAGTACGTTCCAGAGCTCAGGGAGCTCATCAAGACTGGCTTTACGAAGGAAATGACCGAACCGGGTTAGACGCTGTGCGTCTGGTAGCAGAATGCCATCTGCATCGACAGCATCGTGCATGGTGCGAAATTTCATCATTCTAAATGGTTTGGCATGTAAGCCTGGGCGATCTTGATAGAAGAAAGCAGAGCCAAAATTAAAGCGAACAATAACGATCAAAGCAATCAACAGGGGGGATAATAATACAAGCGCAATACTGGCGATCATCACATCAAGAAATCGGGTTAACATAATTCATGTTATCTCATAGTGAACGATGTTTATTGAGAATCTCTTGATAGAAAAACAGAACATCTGCCGCCGTTTTATTTACATCAAGAAGTTGCTCTGCCAACATACGACCTGCGGCTGATCGCCGCCTAGCTTCGCCCGGACACTCCAGTATCGCGAGAATGGTACTGGCCAAGCGCTGAGGGTCACGGGGAGGAACTGTCCAACCAGTTTCACCATTTATCACCACATCAGGAAAACCTCCAATATTGGTTGTCAATGTTGGAACCCCCATTAGCAGCGACTCAGCTGCACCACCAAGGTTTTCAGAGTGGGAAGGATGCACCGCAATATCTAAATCAGGATAAATCTCAATTACATCTGTCCGCGTGCCTAAAAAAAACGCCTTATCATTCAAGCGCTCCTTTGCGTAATTGACAATGGAGTTGTAATAATTTTCTGAGCGCCCCCACGCGCCACCGACAAAAACACAGATGACATCAGTGCGCTTGCTCAAGATAATGGCCATTGCATCAATCAGATCTTCATGGCCCTTGATGCCGCGCGTCTGGCCAAGCCATCTCTTAGGTGGATATGCGAACGCCACCATACCAATAATTTTGACTGTTTTATCAATAGAAAGCTCTTTATGCAAAACACCTTCAACCTTTGGCGAAAAGGCCTTGATGTTTGTTCCATAGAAAGTTAAAAATACTCGCTTCGGGTTTATATTTGAGGCCAGATAATAATCTCTAGTACGCTTACATGTCGCGATCCAGTAATCACTCTTTGTCGCAGACATAACTTCGACACTACGTGTCAGCCAGTTTTCCAAATGAAGCGGGCCTGGCACTTGAAAGATCCTGGGTACATTTACACCCAACAGCGCCAGACGCATGAACAGTGTTGTCCCAACAAAATGCGAATGAACCACATCAGGATTAATGCACAAAACTTTTTTTCGAAATTTCCACAGCGCCGCAAGGAGTGAAAAGGGATTCTTCAATCTGGCCAAATCAATTTTAGCTATATGTACAGTCGCACCTGCATCTCGGTAGGCATTGGCCATCCCACTGTCTTCAGGAAGTACAATGTGAATAGCACAACCCAACTGAACCAACACTTGGATTTGCCGGAGAGCCCAAGTTGCCCCTGTTGTTGTTTTGATTAAATGAAGACTTTTCATTCGGCTCGCCCATTTACTGTTGCCAGATGATTGTAAAAAGCCATTTGCCGAACACGAAGGTGGCTTTTCTCGTATTTTCCGGCTGTAATTATATTAGATTCAGACATCGATTTGCGTTGTGCAACATCACCAATCAGCGCACAAATTTTCTCGGCAAGCTGCTGATATTTTTCACTTTCAAAAATATATTCAGACGGTAATAACTCAGGAATCCCTCCAACATTGCTCCCTAGCGCCGGAAGCCCTCTAGCCATCGCCTCAATGAGCACTCTAGGCAAACCCTCCGTTCGCGACGCCATCACAAAAATATCGGCAGCATCCATATTTGCCAGCACTTCTGAGCGAGAGACTTTACCCAATAAAACAACAGCACTTTCTAGCCCTCTAGCGATCAGTAGACATCTTAACTCTTGCATGTACATACCGTCACCGGCAATCTTTAACTGCACATTAAACCCTGAACGAACAATTATTTCTAGCGCCCTGATCATGACATCAAAGCCTTTGTAGCGTTGTTCCATGGAGCCTGCCATAAACAAGATAATTGGTCGATCTCGTACATATGGATTTATTTGCTTCCGAACAACTATCAACTGCTTTGGCAGCTCAATACTTGAAAAATGAGTTACATATGCATTTCTACTCGGAGGATATACTTTCTGCATTGTCTCTTTTGTAACATAGGATACGGCGGCAGCACGCTGGCACGCCTGCTTCGTCATGAATGTAAAAAAAATCTTGTAGATAAATGCAAATCTACCGCCCACCCCGCCTACAGCGAATACACCGATAGGATCACCTACTAGCTCGACCCCATATTTTTGTTTAGCCAGTACAATAAAAGGAAGTGCCAGGCTACTTATGGCACCTGGCAACCGAAGAATATGACAACCAGGCATTTTGGCAATTAATTTAACGACGTGTACGATTTTAACAAACGATTTCAGAAACTGAGCAGGTCCCTTGTAATAAGGGATCTCGAGCAAACATATCCGCTCATCAGTGATGAACCACTCTGGGTTTATTTCGCCTTGACTGGACGCAGGCTCTGACCGGGCAACTACATATATGCGTTCATAAACATCCAGATAACGCGACCAGAATGCATCTCCAAAAATACATGAAAAATACCGACCACCCTCCACCCGCTGAAACCTCTCTTCCAGGTAGATTATTGCGCACTTACTCATGAGTCACCCCATCCCGACTCGCACGCGCTGAGAAAACCCTGATCAAACCATTACTTGAAAGAATGGAAACAAGAACAAAAAAGAACAGGCAATATACCAAGGACTTTACGACAACAAGAAACTCCCCACGAATCGCGTAAATTACAAAAAATAAAAAATGATAGTACATTAATAGACCAAGATGACTACCGGATTTAGCCAGCGACTCTATATAGCAATAGTAACGCGCCAGTAAAAAGAAAACACCAAACACGCCAATCATCCCAAAATTCAGATACGCCTCCGCCTCAAGGGAAAAACCATAGGCACTAAGACCGGATGAGAAATACTCCGAGAACCAAACGGAACGTGGCTCCCATAAATTTATGACCCCAGCACTTACAGCGCTTATTAGTGCTGAAAGGTATGATCCTCCGAATATGTGCCCCCCACCATCCTGCAGATAATGTATAACATTTGTTATTATCATTAAATTGCTACCTTGATTTAGAAAGGATGACAACAACCCTTGACTGAATATCCCCGCTCGTACAGACGACATCATAACAAAGACGAAAGCCAGAGCCAAAGAGAACACTGCAGGGTACATTATCCCCGCATAGACACGCCTAATAGCCCAGAAATATATCGGTATTAATAATAGTATAAAATCCCGTTCACCCATAGATATGGAATACATCGCATACAGCAACAGCGAAACATAAAAAACCACAGGGCTTCTATTTTTTCGATGCGTAAGCGCCATATAAGCGATAGTGATGCATGGAATCAAAGTAACGATAACGTAATGAACTATACCGACAGCTGCAAGTTTTTGTACTTTATCTAACCCACTATTTAGCGAGCCTACTTTAAGGGCATAAATCATCCCTACTATCGACATGACTGCCGACAGAATCGGCAGCATCACGAGGAAAACCCTGCGGGCCCCAATGGACGGATAAAACTCCATTGGACGACGCACGTTCATTGGCAAAGCAAGGCCCAGAATGAATGCAAGTATAGATATATAAAAAACGTAGATCGCTAACTCCACATGCTCAAACCGAATACCTGAGTACGGTTCGTAACCAAGAGACCGAACAATAATTGGCCCCGAGAAAAAATACATGTAGAGCACCAGGTATATATCCGCCCCTGAAAGACGCTGCCGAATCAATATTTTTGTCGCAATGGCGACCAACATTACCGAAAGCGCAAGATAAAAATACACCATTCAACAGATCCCACTTCGGTATGCACTGCGATACGTGCAGTAGAAAAAATATACGGAATGCACTATTAGCACGAATAAGCATGCCCATAACACACCGACATACCCTGCAGCATGGTAAGCGGCCACCGATGCTGCAAATGAAAGCAATGCAAAAAAAATCGAAGAATAAAGCATCATTAAATATTGGCGTGTTGCCATCACTCCCGCTGCCGACAGCGAATAAATTATGGACACGAAGCCAAACACCGCCGTAATATATAGAATATTATTAGCTGTAGAGTCATACGTTATGCCATACAACGAAAAATATTTTCCTGCTAGCACAGGAGCCAATAGTGCCGGATAGATTGCCAACCAGATCAGCAACGATACACCAAACAGTTTTAGCATCTGAACCATTGTCTCTTTATTTTTCCTCCCACTTAAATTACTGGCCAACTCATTAAGTGACGACTGGACCAGCACATTAACCGCAACAGACACACCAGTGACAACAAAGGCACTGGTGCTGAATATGGCAAGAACTCGCATTTCATCATGCAATCCTAAAACATAGCGAGGTATATTGCTTTCGATTGCGATAAAGAATGCGGAAACTGATAACGCAAGAGACGCCAACAAATCCTTATTCTCAATTGCACTGCCACCCTTGCCGGAAAATATTGACGCACCTATTAAAAACCCCAAGCACATAGTCGCCACCATCACTTCCAAAGAGGCGTGATAAAGGGCTGCGATAAAGGGCAATATAATTGCAAGAACACGCACTACGAATAACATCAAAACAGCTTTATTGTCCTGCGATTTTATTGATTTTGACAACGGTATATCAAATAAAAACTCAAAAGCTTTAACCGCAAAAATCACCGCCGGAAGAACACTATTCTCTGAAAAATAGCCTACCGCGATGAATGGAAGAAGAAGAACGGCAAGTATACAGACCCTAGAGACATACAGACTGACATCTGAATAGTCATTATTTGTCAGCATGAAATTTCTATTCGGCAGAGCAGAGAGCGCGGCAACCGGAGTGGCTATAGCCATCCAGTAAGACACTCTACCGATTTCAGTTTCACCACCGACGCTTCCGGCGAAATATATTATTATCCATGGCGAAATGAATGCTGCGATCTGATGAAGTCCGATCAATATGGTCATATTGCTTGCCCAAGCATATATTTATCATTCACTTTAAAACCAATACCCCTGAGGACTTTAATCAGCTCGATTGACAATACGCCCCCCGAATTTTACTTCGGCATAATAAAAACTAAAACCTCAATACATGATTATCAATCGCGGCAACCCACCTAGCGTTGGCATAGTACATGCCAAGCGCCAGAGACACAGCTGATTATGAAGATAGCCTCCTTCACTTTAATTTTTTTGCCGTGATATTTATAACCTGGCATTATGCGTACATTTTCATATACCACGGAAGAATCAGCGCCACTCCGCGCTTGATACTTATGCCTGGAACATAACTGAGCAAGCGGGTTGCTTTTGCTATATCCGCACACGAGTGCCGCACATCCCCACTCCTAAAATCTTTATACAGAGGGATTTTACAGTAATCGACGCCATTATCAGCCAAGCCCTGTTTAATCATCTCGAAAAGCTCATTCAGTGTTGTTCGCCCACCGACTGCAATATTATATATTTGGTTGCGTGCTTCATCAGGCGCGGTCGCTGCCAGCAAGTTAGCCTGTATGGTGTTCTCGATAAAACAGAAATCACGGCTGGTTTCACCATCTCCATTGATATAGACATCCTCACCTTTGATTATTGCAGCAATCCATTTTGGAATGACCGCAGCATAGGCCCCTTCCGGATCCTGACGCTTGCCGAAAACATTGAAATAACGCAGCCCGATGGTAGTAAAACCATAACAGCGAGTGAATACATCGGCATATAGCTCGTTGACATATTTGGTCACCGCATAAGGCGACAATGGCTTGCCGATAACATCTTCAACCTTGGGCAACCCCGGGTGGTCACCATAGGTCGAGCTACTGGCGGCGTAGGTGAAGCTCTTCACCTTGGCATCGCGAGCGGAGACAAGCATATTAAGGAAGCCGTCGATATTGGTATTGTTAGTGGTGATCGGATCGTTGATCGACCGCGGCACAGATCCCAGAGCAGCCTGGTGGAGGACGTAATCGACACCTGTACAGGCTTGATGACACTTGTCCAGGTTACGTATGTCGCCCTGAATGAAGTTGAACCGCGCCCACTGTTCCGGGGTGACCAGATCTTGTACCTCATCCAAATTGCGCTGGTGACCGGTAGCAAAATTATCCAGTCCAACGACTCGCTGGTCGAGCTTCAACAGTGTTTCCAATAAGTTGGAACCAATAAAACCGGCAACACCTGTGACCAGCCAGGTTTTCGGGTCAGCAGGTAGTGTTTGTATCAACGATTCGTAGGATGTCATGGGCATCTGCAAGTAATGAAATATAGAAGGGGATAAGAAAATAGGGGGTAATACACATCATTTTCGTTAGATACCTACCCCTTGTCTTCCTGAACTCATAGCCTCAGATCAGATTCCTGAGCACTCAACAGATATTTGAGGTCATAAAGTACGTGCTCAGCCTTTCCGAACTGCCGGATATGGGTTGCACCAAGATTTTTAAATTGACTGTGCGCCACCGCAAGAATGATGCCGTCGTATGCCCCAATGTCCGGCTCCACCACCGGAGTGATATTGTATTCGTGCTGTGCTTCTTCGACACTGACCCAAGGATCGTAGACATCGACCGTGATATTGTACTCAACCAGCTCACGAATTATATCCACTACCTTGGTGTTGCGTAGGTCCGGACAATTTTCCTTGAAGGTCAAACCCATTACCAATACGCGAGCACCATCCACATGAATGCGGCGCTTAAGCATGCCTTTGATCAGTTGCGATACCACATAGGCACCCATGCTGTCGTTAAGGCGGCGGCCTGCCAGGATGATTTCCGGGTGGTAGCCAATGCTTTCAGCCTTGTGGGTCAAGTAATAGGGGTCTACACCAATGCAGTGGCCGCCTACCAGCCCTGGCCGGAATGGCAGGAAGTTCCACTTGGTCCCTGCAGCCTCAAGTACCGCTTCGGTATCGATACCCATCTTGTTGAAAATTAGCGCCAGCTCATTGATCAGGGCAATATTCAGATCGCGCTGGGTATTCTCGATGACCTTGGCCGCTTCCGCGACTTTGATGCTGCTGGCCTTGTGCGTTCCCGCTGTAATAATTTGTCGATACAGGGAATCCACCAGTTCGGCCACTTCCGGTGTAGAGCCGGAAGTCACCTTCTTGATGGTAGTAACGCGGTGCTCCTTATCCCCCGGGTTGATGCGCTCAGGGCTATAGCCGGCAAAAAAGTCCACATTGAACTTGAGGCCAGAGGCCTGCTCCAGCACCGGTACACAGTCTTCCTCCGTGGCTCCGGGATAGACAGTCGACTCGTAAATGACTATGTCGCCCCTCTTTAGCACTTTGCCAATGGTTTGCGAGGCTTTGATCAGGGGGGTGAGATCAGGTTTCTTGTGCGAATCGATGGGAGTTGGCACGGTGACGATGTATGTA
>JAKFEP010000149.1:0-8223 GCA_036675645.1 Methylotenera sp.
GAATTTAAGCCCTAATCGCGTAAAAATTTGGCTATAGGTTTGGTGCATTTGCACGTAGGTTTTTTCTAAACTTTCAAAACTGGTGTGAAATGAATAAGCATCTTTCATCATAAACTCACGCGCACGCATCACGCCAAAACGCGGGCGAATCTCGTCACGGAATTTGGTTTGAATCTGGTACAAATTAAGTGGCAACTGCTTATAGCTATTAATCTCGCGGCGCACAATGTCGGTAATCACCTCTTCATGCGTGGGGCCAAAACAAAAATCGCGATCGTGGCGGTCTTTTATCTTCAGCATCTGCGGCCCAAACACGGTCCAGCGGCCTGTTTCATCCCACAGCTCTTTAGGCTGCACAGCAGGCATTAGCAACTCTAACGCACCCGCCTTATCCATTTCATCGCGCACAATGTTCTCTACTTTGCGTAGCACGCGCAAACCCAATGGCATCCAGGTGTACAATCCAGAGCCCAAACGCTTAATGAGTCCAGCGCGTATCATCAACTTATGTGAAATCAGCTCGGCATCTGCTGGTGCTTCTTTTTGGGTGGCTATAAAAAATTGGGAGGCGCGCATGTTATTTGACTATTTAATTGATTATGATTTAACGAAAAGCGATTTTATAGGTAAATGCAGTTTAAGTCAGCTAAGTCATGGCGTTGCAAAAATAGTGATATGCGCTTATTCGATGCACTACTACTAAAATTCCATCATATTAACCTGTGTTGTTAGCGATTAGCCTCGTAAAAATCCCACATTAAATTTGTGGCATTAATAGCGGTTGAAGTGGGTGCGCCCTCACGTACTTTCTTTCCACCTGGCCATGAGTGACCTCCAGTTTCTGTGATGCATACTTTTACTTGCGTGCCATTTTGGCACTGCTTGTAAATATCGCAATATGCGCCTGAAACTTGCAGAACACGCTCTGGGGTTGCACTACAACTATTTAACTTTACCCATTTTGCGATGGTGTTAGGTACAGATTCGAAATCTGCGTGCGTTTTAGAGTCGCTCCCAGAGCCGCCGTGATATAACACGCGCTCATCGTCTAACGCGTGTATGTGTAGCACTGAAACTGGCTTGCTTGGTGTGCAATCTATAGTGCCATCTGTACCCGCAACCGAAACAATGGCTTTAAACGTGTCTGGCATTTCACAGGCCAGTCGATACGACATCATGCCACCATTTGACATGCCATTAGCGTAGATACGATTAACATCAATATTGGCACGAGCTTTCATGTCATTCACTACACTTTTTATAAACCCCACATCATCAATATTTTTATCGCGTGCTTTGCCACAGCAAATACCTGCGTTCCAAGTAGCAAGGCTGCCTTTAGTAAAGCGGCTATAGCCGTTAGGAAATACCGCGATAAAACCTGCACTTTCTGATTTAGAGATGAGTCCGTAATACTCATCATCAGCTTGGTAGCGCATATTCCCGCCGCCGCCATGCAGAGACAACACCATAGGCATGGATTTAACGGCTTGATAACTTTTAGGTACGTGCACCATGTATATACGATTTATATTTTGATGCTTTATGGAAAAAGTATAATCTCCTGCGGTGAGCGCCTGATTCGCTTGTTGACTTGCTTCTTTCTTACCACGCCAGCGCTCACGCAAGTTACCAATCTCAGCAGGCGTATTCATGCTAGCAAACATGCAAATAATCAGTGCATAAAGGGCAGTTTTTTTGCTGTCAAATTTGGGCATAGTTTTAACTTTGATAAAAGCTTATGGTTAAAAACGTAGAGGTGAGCGATAAGTCTACTCATTGTGAATTAGGCCGCTTATTTTCCAAACAAGCTACTTAATAAAAACTACTTACTTTGAGTATTGACTTGCGAATTTGTAGAACCTACGGGTGTTCTCGTCTTGCCAATCGGACTATCTTCTGGCTGAAAATTGGCTTTCCATTGTTTAAAAGTGACGATGGTCGCGGCATGTCCATTGTCATAAAACCAGCTGTCTACTGCGTATCTTTCACCTGATTTTATTTCGCGGATAACCGCCGTGGTATGTGGCCAACCAGTAAAAAAGAAGTTGCGCGTACGCATATCTTCTATCTCGTGCAACGGCAAGTACCCATTGCTTTTTAACAAGCGCATATAAGTGGTAGTGTTAATCGCCTCGTCATTGCAATCTTGTTGCCCGCCTAATTTTCCATCAAAGAAAGTGCCTGCCAAATCCGCACTTGTGCCAATTTTCTTGCCAACCAAGTCTTCCAACATGCCAATCGCCTGCGCGATTTTTTGTCGCTCGACGGCTTCAATACTTTCTTGTGCACTCTTGGTCGGCACATTAAAAATGCGGCTTACTGCATTCCATTCCAGTTCGGTCAATGATATTTTTGAAATTTCCGCACATCCACCGCCCTGACAGATTTCGAATGCGCTTAACTGTGGTGTTTGACGAAAAATACGTGAAATATCACTTAACTCAGCAGGAGCAAGTATGGGGTTAAATGCCAATAGGCCAAAAGTAAATATTAAAAAGGCTTGCAGGCGCATTCTTGACTGTTTTAAATGCTTACATAACTAGCGGTTTATTAGTAACTTCATTTTTACTGGCACCTGTTTGCGGATAATACTTTTCCAGAGCCGCACTAATCTGAGCGATGCCCTGCAACATACCTGCTTCAAACTGGCCTTTTCTAAATAACTTTTCCATCTCGTGGCAAATTTCTTCCCAGCCCTCATGGCCCACCTGCCTATCGATACCACGATCGGCCACAATTTCCACATCGCGATCCGCCAGTAGCAAGTAAATTAGCACGCCGTTATTATGTTCGGTATCCCAAATATTCAGACGTCCAAATAACTCAATGGCGCGTTTTTTTGGCGTTTTTTTACACAAAATCTCATAAGGGTGTAGTCCGGCTTCTACCACAAAGCGGATTTCGCCCGCATGCGTTTTTTCACTGGCTGCAATGGCTTTTTCTATGGTGCGCAGTGACTCTACTGAGAAATGACGCTGCACTTGCCAAGGGTGGCTGAACATGTGCTTAATAAACCGAATGATAGGATGCGTTCTTTTCATGATTTATCTTTCACAGCTATCTCCGCTACCAATCACCAGAGGCTCCACCACCGCCAAAATCTCCACCGCCTCCACCCCAACTGCTGGAACCGCCACCGTTCGACCAACCGCCGCCCATCGGAATGCCGCCACTGTAGCCGTTCATGCCGCGCCCGCCCAGCATCATGGTGATAAAAAATGCAATGACACCGAGTATTGCAGCGCCAAACAAAGCGACCCCAAACATCCAGATTAACGCACCAATCAGGCCGCCATTCAGCGCGCTGCCAAAAAAAGTGCCGAATATATTGCGTAAAAACAGTCCTGTTACCAAGCCGCCAAACAACAATATGGGCAGCATATCCATCATACCCATGCCACTAGGTTCTGCTCTACTAGGCGCTGGTAGCGCTTCGCCCTCCACCAAGCCAATTAAGCTATTAAGCCCTGCGTCCAAGCCGCCGTAAAAATCGCCTTGCTTAAATTTAGGGCTGATAATTTCACTAATAATGCGTTTGGCATATAAATCTGGTATAGCACCCTCCAGGCCATAGCCCACTTCAATGCGTATTTTACGGTCGTCCTTTGCGACGAGTAACAACAGGCCATCGTCCACTTTTTCACGGCCTATCTTCCACTTTTCAACCACGCGGATTGAGTATTGCGCGATATCTTCAGGTTGCGTGGTTGGCACGATCAGCAGCGCGATTTGGCTACCTTTTTTGGCTTCAAATGTAGTTAGTTTTTGTTCGAGTTGAGCTTGCTCTGTTGCGGATAAAGTTTGGGTTAAATCGGTGACGCGGCTAGACAGCTCGGGGATTGCGGCTAGCTCGGCGTGCGCCAATCTACTTAACAATCCGCTACTAAACAGCAAGCACGATGCTAATAATAGCATCGTGCCAAGCTGATGAATACTGGCCCATCGGCCAGTCTTTAGAAGCGCAGACACTTTTTAAAAATTAAACTTTGGCTTAATTTTCAACTTACTTCTTGTCGCCAAACTCTACTTTTGGCGCGCTAGAAATCGCTTTTTCGTTTTCTACCGTAAAGGTTGGTTTAGTTTTATAGCCAAACATCATCGCCGTTAAATTATTGGGGAAGCTGCGAACTGCCACGTTGTACTCTTTAATGGTTTCGATATAACGATTGCGCGCCACTGTGACACGATTTTCGGTGCCTTCTAACTGCGCTTGCAAATCCCTAAACCCTTGGTCAGCCTTCAAGTTCGGGTAATTTTCGGCTACTGCCAATAAGCGCGATAATGCACTGGTTAACTGGCCTTGTGCAGCCTGGAATTTGGCAAACGCTTCCGGGTCGTTCAGTAATTCTGGTGTCACCTGCATACTGCCTACTTTGCTACGCGCGTTGGCCACATCGGTCAGCACCTCTTGTTCATGTGCGGCATACCCTTTTACCGTTTCTACCAAATTGGGCACTAGATCGGCACGGCGTTGGTATTGGTTCAGCACTTCAGACCAACTAGCTTTGGCCTCTTCATCCAAGCTTTGAAAGGTGTTGTAGCCGCAGCCAGTTAGCGCAAACGCCAAGCTGGCTACCGCAATTAATTTCATCCAAGTTTTCATCATACTTTCCTTAAATTAGACATGCTATGCGTAAGTATATGGGGATTAATCTTGCACATGCAAGCCTTGAAAATAGCTGCTTGCCAAACACAAATCCTGCCAGACTTTAGCCTTATCAAGAGGATTATTGAGTAGATGTGGAATGTCATAAGTGACAACTATTTGCGCATGACTAAGAGGATGCAATTTACCACGTAAAGCCTCTAGTGGCCCCTGCGTATTTAACAGCGCTTGTGCTACCGATTCGCCCATCGCTACGATGATTTTTGCCTGAATATCTACAATGCTTTGTGCTCGTATTTTCCTGGGTTTTTCAATGCTTAAAGCATGCAAAATATTGTTGAATAAGGTGCTCTGTAAACCAATATCCATGCTACTTGCAGGCATGCCTAATTCACACAAAAACGCCCACTGCTGATCTTGCGACATCGTGATTTCATATTGTGTGATGGGTGTACTGATGGGTTTTTCAGGCGTCTCAATTACAGATTCTGTGGCTTTCAACTTTTCATGTTTGACTGTTTCAACTTTTGCAGGCTCCAAAACTTCCACTGGCGTGCGCAGCTTCCACGCTGGCAACAGCTCTAGTTCGCGCCACACGTCTTCACGTGTTATTTTAAAAGTGTCATCTCTGTTCATGAAAGCGATATTCTCACAACGCTAGCCCCATCAATACGGCATCTTCTCTACCCTCTTTTGCCGGATAGTACCCACGCCGCACCGCCATCTCGCAAAAACCCATATTCTCATAAAGTGCGATGGCGGAAATATTGCTGGTGCGCACTTCTAGAAACATATTAGCGGCCTTATGGCGCTTGGCAATCGTCATCATATGTTCTAATAAATAACGGCCCAGCCCTTGTTTTTGGCGATGCTTGGTAATGCTCAAGTTTAACAAATGCGCTTCATCCATCACCATCATCATGAGTGCATAACCTATCAATTTACTGCTTTTCCCCAAAGACATGTCTTCCAAAACCCAAGCGCTGTAGCCGCTATTAAGCGAATCGCTAAAATTTCCGCGCGTCCACGGATGGCTGTAGATAGTCGGTTCAATTTGCATAATCGCATCTAAATCGCCAATTTGCATAGGTCGTAAACTTAAATTAGGCTGCAACTGCGCACTCATAAGCGCTGCCCTGCTTCGCGCTGCAGCGTGGTTAGCGCTACGCGATTGCGAATATAAATTGGCGCAGCTTCACTGGCGGGTTTAGCTTCACCTGCAACAAAAATAGGTTTGGCTAGTTGCAAAATCGCTTCTGCCGTTGGTGTGACTTTATAATAAAAATCTTGCGGGAGCGTCGTTTCCAAGTGTTGCTGATAAATTTGAATTAACACATCACCATAAACACTCCAGCCGCTACCTGCGCCAACCCAGCCACCGTCTAGCAATGGCGAGGGCTCTAAGTTGCATGCCTCTGGCTTACATACTTTAGTCTCGCTGATTTCTCGCCATTGGTTATTGGCTTTTTCACTGGTTTTAATCTTTTCACTGGTTTTAATTCTTTTAAATGTCGCGTGGTAAATCTCGCCCATGCGTGCATCCAAACAAACAATCACTTTATCGGAACCACTAGCCTGTGCCACCGCCAATAAAGTATTCACCCCCACCACAGGAATATTGGCCCCAAAACCTAAACCCTGTGCCACTCCACAGGCAATGCGCACACCGGTAAAAGCCCCTGGACCAGCGCCAAATGCAATGCCGTGTAAATCTTTAAGCGACATATTTGCAGCATCTAACAATGCCTGAATTTGCGGCAAAATCAACTCTGATGAAGCGTTGCCCACGTGTTGATGGTGCGTAAAAAGGCTATCGCCCGCTAGAATAGCCAGCGATAAAAACTCGGTTGAAGTATCTAAACTTAATATATTCATTTTGCTAACTACTATTATTATCCTTTGAATAACGTTGCGAGCGAAGTGAAGACAAGGCAAAAATTGGCGAAATACCGCAATTTATGGGTTATAAATGAGGATATTGAGCCGATTTTTAACACCGTATTCGCAAGCACAGCCGTTATTCAATTATTTTACCGCGCAATTGCTTCACTTGCTTACGGATTGTCTTACCTTCTAACCGTCGCTGTTTAGAGCCATAACTCGGTTTAGTCGCATAGCGCGTTGGCTTAACCTGATTTGCGGCATTCACAATTTCATGCAAACGCTTAATCGCGTCTTTTTTATTCGCCTCTTGAGTGCGATATTGCTGGGCTTTAAGCACCAACACACCTTCATCAGTAATACGGTTATCTTTACTATGGATGAGTCGTGCTTTCAACCAGTCGCTTAAGTTAGAAGCATTTATGTCAAAGCGCATATGAATGGCAGAAGACACTTTATTCACGTTCTGCCCACCCGCTCCCTGCGCACGGATGGCAGTGAGTTCGTATTCGGTTTCGGGGATTAAAATCATTCTTAAAATGAATCTACTAACCTATTAATTTAGTCGAATTATAAAATGTGGGGCATCTGCCATTAATGCATATTCAATTGTAGTAGTCATGATTATTTCACCTTAAATAATTTGTTGCATGGGCAATTTGTCGGACTTACGTCTTTTTTATTACAAAATCTCGTACAAGCCTCATGAGACGGTTGATCACTAAACCAATCCAATCCTAACCAGCCACCTTTCCCATAAGGAATTAGCTCCTCACAACTACCCATTCCCTCACCTTTCAGCACAGGCTCCCGCAAAATAGTTTTGTACTGTAAGTGAATTGAACTGCTATTTAAGGTCTTTATCGTGCTAGCAGTTATCAAATTACTGTCCGCTTTAGCCGCCACAGTATCAGCTGAATTCACTAAAAGATTGGGTGTTGTTAATTGCGCAGGCAGTTCTTGCACTGTGATGCGCTTCCACGCATTGGCCTCATATTTAAAGATGATATAAGGCGGGTTAGGTCTGCCCCATTTGTTGTAAGATAAACAGCCCAAAGCATTGGTCACAAGGTATGGGGTACTATCCACTATATCTAGTAGTAATGGGCGGAAATTTGAATTACCTATATCTTCCGTTTTTTTATCTTCCCAAAGAACAGCTTGGCGACCATTGGGGAAAGTAAAAGCCAGAGATTGGTAAACTGGATTTGGCGATTGTCCAGGCTCCCTTCTACCGCCCCGTTTAACAGTGCGCTTGACGATAATCGTTTGACCGTCATGCAGCGCCACTTCTTCTCTCCAACTCGTGTTTGTATCACCATATTTTGATACTCCCGCACATGCTGTTAAGCTAGCTGCTACAACTAATGTCAAACTAATTGTTTTGAATGTTTTCAGCAGTCCACGTGTTTTATTCATATTTTTCACCCTCACACAAAACTTAAGACTCAAAAAACGTTTGTACGTCCGCCAACTCCTTAGTGCGTTTAAATGGCGGCAAGCTTTGCCAGATGCGCTTGCCATAAGGCTTGGTGATCAGGCGCGGGTCACAAATCACCAGTACGCCTCTATCGGTTTCATCGCGTATTAAGCGCCCTGCACCTTGCTTGAGCGTGATGACAGAGTAAGGTAATTGGTATTCCATAAAGGCGTTTTTGCCATCTGCGGTCAATTTATCGATACGCGCAGACAGAACCGGGTCATCAGGCGGTGCGAATGGCAACTTGTCAATA
>JAKFEP010000143.1:0-8104 GCA_036675645.1 Methylotenera sp.
ATCGCCTCTCCTGCGCGGCGCACATCATTCTCGCTGGCACGTGCAAGCGAGCATACGGTTGAATTGTGGATTAAACCTGCAATGGTGTGAATGGCGTCAAAATCACCGGGGCTGGCAGCAGCAAAACCCGCTTCAATCACATTAACACCTAATTTTTCAAGTTGGCGCGCAATACGGACTTTTTCCTCTTTGGTCATGGCTGCGCCTGGACTTTGCTCGCCATCACGCAAGGTAGTGTCAAAAATAATAATACTGTCTAATTCTTTTGGCTGGTTCATTTGTGCTGTCCTAAATCAATACGCGAATTTTACTCGCTGAAGCAATTTTCAGCGAGCGTAAAAATACTTAATTTGGGGGTGGGGATTAGTCTGCGCGCACGCGCAGACGAAGTGCTAGCGCACGTAACAAAGCGAGGCTTAAGAATATGCCTGCTAAAAACTGGAATGTAAATGAACTCAACATGACTTTAGTATAGGGGCTTTTAATGTGCTTTTCAAGTTGAAGAAACTAATTAATTACTCACAGTTTTCTTAATTCGTGATTTTATCCACAAATAATAACCTGACAACGCATACACCAACACCACCGTAAACAACACCTCTGGCGGGCTGGAGGACACTAACACAAACGCCAACACGATAGCTAGAATAGCCACAAACGGCACGCTTTGTTTTAAATTGATGTCTTTACCACTATAAAACTTTAAGTCGGAAACCATGCTGCCCGCAGCAAATAACGTCAAGGCGGCAGCTAACCATTTCATCTCAATCACACCAAAAAATATCTCGCGGCCTGTCACGCTGTACTCGTTGGCCACCCACACAAAACCTGCCAGCAATGCTGCGGCAGCCGGGCTAGGCAGACCCTGGAAATAACGTTTATCCTGAAATGGGTCATCTAATTTGGTATTGAACCGTGCTAGGCGCAAGGCTGCACAGGCACAATATAAAAACGCGGCTATCCAGCCTAATTTTCTCAAAGGCCCTAACGCCCATTCATACATGATTAACGCGGGTGCCACACCAAAAGACACCATATCCGACAAGCTGTCATACTCCGCCCCAAATGCGCTTGTTGTATTAGTCATACGCGCTACGCGTCCATCCAAGCCATCTAGCACCATGGCAATAAAAATAGCGATGGCAGATTGCTCAAAGTTACCATTCATGGCCTGTACAATGGCATAAAAGCCAGCAAACAATGAGGCTGAGGTAAATAAATTAGGCAGCAAATAAATGCCGCGAGCACGCAAACCCTCTTGGTTGGCGTTGCGTCGTGCTGTACGTTGTTTGGGCTCTACCATCTCAATATGACTCCAAATGATTATAAATAGTATAAATCAAGCAGCAACTATGGCGTAAAGAAATAACGCGTTAAATGGAAGAATATGGGGGCAGCGAAGCTTACCGAGTCCATACGATCCATCATGCCACCGTGGCCTTGTATCATATTACCCCAATCTTTAGCGCCCAAGCTGCGCTTAATTGCCGACATCACTAGCCCACCCAAAAAGCCCATGGTTACAATAATTGCAGCCATACCCGCACTTTGCAACGGTGTAAATGGCGTTATCCACCACATGGCAGCACCAATTAAAATAGTGCTAAAACCACCGCCGATTAAGCCTTCAAGCGTCTTATTAGGACTAACGACAGGAGCAACTTTTGTCTTACCCAATAAGTTACCAAACACATATTGCAGCACGTCACTTAACTGCACAATTAGCATAAAGTAAAACAGTAGGAGCGCATTTTGACCATCGAAATTAGGGATAGGCAACAGCAGTAAAGCAGGCGCATGGCTGATGCAATAGATACAAATCATTACCCCCCACTGAATTTTAGCGGTGCGTTCTAAAAAGTGCTCAGTATCTTGCGCTAACACCGAAATTGAAGGCATGAGCAAAAATGCATAGACAGGAATGAGTATGGTAAACAGCGCGTACCATTCAATATAGATAAAGTAATAATGCAGCGGGATGAGCAGAAAAAACGCCAATGATAAAGCACGATGGTCGCCTGCACGGGTGGGGGTGAGCGTCATAAATTCGCGCAAGGCAAAATATGAAATTGCGGCAAACAGCAAAATTGCGCCAATTTTCCCCGCTAAAAATGCCACTGCAAACACTGCCACCATCACCCACCATGCGTTTACGCGGGCGACTAAATTATCTAGCACTTTTTGCGATTTTTCATTTGGATCTGATTGTTTGGCAAGCTTGCTTTTTAGCAGCCAACCAATGACTGTGGCAATCAATAGTAAGCCTGCCACACCACCTATCAGCCAATAAAATTTATGTGCTGGACTTAAATCTATAAGTCTTAAATCTACAAGCCTTAATGTTTCTAATGATTGAGCAAACATAGGATTTTTCCTAAAAAGTTACCTTAAATGAGTTGCAGAACGGCCTCGCGGGCACGGCTTAGAAACGCTTTTTTATGTTCAGTCAATTCAAACTGTATCGCATTACCAAAGCGCACCGTGCATATCAGCGGCACAGGAAATATGCTACCTTTTGGCAGGCTGCGATGCAGTGTGTCTAAATACACAGGCACCAGCTTTACTTTTGGGAAAGCCTCTGCCAAATGATACAAACCGCCTTTAAACTCGTTTGGCTCTGCCTGTGCACGGCGCGTGCCTTCAGGGAAAATAATTAAAGAATCACCCTGCGCCAGTGCTGCCAACAATGGAGCGAGCGGGTCGCTATGCCTTGAGACTTCACGCTCAATCAACACCGCATTCAACACTTGCAACGCAATAAAACGCTTAACCCTGCCATTTCCCCAATAATCTTTAGCCGCCACTGGCCGCGTCTTTGCGCGAATCTCAGCCGGCAAAGCCACCCACAAAGCCAGCGTATCAAGGTGACTGGTGTGATTAGTGAAATAAATACTTTGCGTTTCAGTCGGCGCAGCGTCTATCCAGCGCGCTTGTGCGCCAACTAAAATTTTTACTAAGCCAATTAAGCCCAAACGGGCAATACTTACTATCATCTCTGATTTAACTGTTTGGCGATCGTCAGTGTACGTGTCACACAAGTAATCGCCGCGCCTATCGCAATCACGTAAGTGGTCATAATGAGCGCATGATAGCTATCGTTAAAATACAGCTCTGCCGCACCAATTAGGCAGCCCAGCGTCATTACAAACATACGGTGTTGTTTAGCTAGCGGCCCGCGAAAGTCTTGCGCCAAACCTAATGCGCCGCCCAGCACACGAATATAGGCAGTTTTTGCCGCAAACAATGCCCCCAACCAGCCGAGCCAAGGCATAAAAACGGCATACCCCAGCGCCACGATAAACAGTGAATCTGCAATGCGATCAGGAATTTCGTTATACAGCGCGCCTACTTTGGATTGCTTGCCGCCCTCAATCGCTACCATGCCATCCAGCATGTTGCACAACAATCGCAACTGCACGCATATGGCCACCGCAAGCAAAGTATTCCATGTATGTGGCGGCGAGCTTGGGCAGGCCAATAACCATGCAGCTATTAGGGCAGGTAAAATACTGAGCACAGAAATAAAATTAGGTGAAACATCATATTTCACTAGCAGACTCGCCAGCCATTTTGCCCAGCTTGTACTGCGCGTGGCCAGTGGACGGCGGCTATCTTGTTTTTCTGCCATTTTTAAGCTCCCCTAATTCGACAAAACCTATTCTGCAAATTTAAGTATATCAAAGGCATGATAAAATCGCCGCTATCTTTTAGCTGACAAAGCACTTAGCACACATCATGCAATTTACCCTACACAAACAAGACGGCCTTGCTCGTCGAGGTACTATTCACCTAGCGCATGGCAAGGTTGAAACACCCGCCTTTATGCCAGTTGGCACTTACGGCACGGTCAAGGCCATGTCACCCTTGGAGCTTAACGAAATTGACGCGCATATTGTGCTGGGCAACACCTTCCATCTGTGGCTGCGGCCTGGGCTAGAGGTGATTGCCGCACACGGGGGACTGCACAAGTTTATGGGATGGGATAAGCCGACACTCACCGACTCTGGCGGCTTTCAGGTGTTCAGCTTAGGCGCCATGCGCAAAATTAGCGAAGAAGGCGTCAAGTTTCAAAGCCCGATTAATGGCGATACCTGCTTTTTAACGCCAGAAGAATCAATGCGCATTCAAAAGATATTAAACAGCGACATCGTGATGATTTTTGATGAATGCACACCCTTCCCCGCCACCCATAAAGAAGCAAATGATTCTATGCAGCTTTCGTTGCGCTGGGCAAAGCGTAGCAAAGATGCGCATCAAGGAAATAGCAACGCTCTATTCGGCATCATTCAAGGCGGCATGTTTGAAGACTTACGTGATGTTTCTTTAAATGGTTTGGTGGATATTGATTTTGATGGCTTTGCTATAGGCGGCTTATCGGTAGGCGAGCCCAAAGAAGATATGCTGCGTATTTTGGCGCATACCGCGCCCAAAATGCCGGAAAACAAACCGCGTTATTTAATGGGGGTCGGCACACCAGAAGACTTGGTGGATGCGGTTTCACAAGGTATTGATATGTTCGATTGCGTGATGCCCACCCGCAATGCGCGTAACGGCTGGCTATTTACCCAATACGGCGATATTAAAATTAAAAACGCTGGCTATAAGAACGATTTAAAACCTTTAGATAGCGATTGCACTTGCTACACTTGCCAAAATTTTACTCGTGCTTACTTGCACCATTTGCACAAAGTGGGTGAGATTTTAGGCGCGCGTTTGAATACTATTCATAATTTGCATTATTACCAAGTGTTGATGCAAGGTATGCGTGATTCGATTGTGACAGGCAGTTTCGAAGTATTCGCTAAAACCTTTGCTGAAAAACGTGCTCACATGAACACTTAACTGATGTCCACACAACTCTCTTATTAAGTTAGTCTGTGCTAAAATCCTGCGTTAATTAGGAACTCACTTTGCAACCAATTTTTTGAAAGTTATCGTCATGTTAAACAATCTATTTATTAGTAACGCACACGCAGCCCCTGCCGCCCCAGGTGGCGATTTATTTAGCTTTTTGCCCATTATTATTATTTTTGCACTGTTTTACTTTATGCTGATTCGCCCGCAAATGAAAGCAGCAAAACAGCAAAAAGCCATGATAGATGCACTGAAAGCGGGCGACGAAGTAGCCACTGCCGGTGGTGTGATTGGTAAAGTAACTAAAGTGGGTGACCACTACGTGAGCATTGAAATTGCAACGAATACAGTGATTAACGTACAAAAACACACCGTGCAGACTATGTTGCCACCTGGTACGATTAAATCTATTTAAAAGTAAATCAATCTAAACACATAAAGGCTACGCCTTAATAAATTCTAACCAAATAAAATAATATTATGAATCGTTACCCCACCTGGAAATACATTTTAATTGCTGTTGTGATTTTAATTGGGCTGCTATACACCATCCCCAATTTTTACGGTGAATCACCGGCGGTGCAAGTGTCGCCCGCCAAGGCTTCCCTTAAAGCTAATGCGGAGCTGTTAAGCAAGGTGGAATCGACATTAAAGCTAGCAGATATTCAATTTAACGGTATTTTTCTAGATGCCAATGGTGTGAAAGTACGCTTTAACACGCCAGAAGAGCAATTAAAAGCCAAGGATAAGTTGAGCGCAAATTTGGGCAAAGATTACACCGTTGCGCTGAATTTACTCTCACAAACGCCAAGCTGGTTACTGGCGATTGGCGCAAAACCAATGTATTTGGGTTTAGATTTACGTGGTGGCGTGCATTTTTTATTAGAAGTGGACATGAAAGCGGCGCTGGATAAATCTGCCGAAAGCAGTGTGGGCGATTTCCGCACCACTTTACGTCGCGAAAAAATTAACTATTTTGGCATTAGTCGCGAAGGCCAAAAAGTCGAGGTGAAGTTTGATAGTGCTGCCGAGATGGAAAAAGCACAAAAACTGCTAAGCAAAGACTATCCAGATTTAACTTATACCGACAGTGTTGCGGGTAAAGAATTTGTGTTAACCGCCAGCATCGGCGAGATAAACAAATTAAAAATTCAAGAATTTGCGCTGAAGCAAAACTTACAAACATTGCATAACCGCATTAATGAATTGGGTGTTGCCGAGCCTATCGTTCAGCAACAAGGCTATGACCGTATCGTGGTGCAATTGCCTGGTGTGCAAGACACGGCAAAAGCCAAAGAGATTTTAGGCCGTACTGCGACGCTGGAAATTCGCATGGTGGACGAAGATAAAAAGGATATGGCAACCCTTAAAGCGGCCGAGGAAGGCAAAATTCCATTTGGCGACGAACTGTATAAAGACCGCGATGGCAACCCAATATTAGTGAAAAAGAGTGTTGTGCTGACGGGTGACCGCATTACCGATGCTGGCCCGGGTGTTAACCAACAAACGGGTGGCTCCGTTGTCAACGTGACACTAGACAGCCGCGGCGCAGGCATATTTAAAAACGTCACGCGTGATAACGTAGGTAAACGCATGGCGATTTTACTAATCGAAAAAAACAGCACTGAGATCATTACCGCGCCTGTGATTAACGAGGAAATTGGCGGCGGCCAAGTACAAATTTCGGGCATGGGCAACGCACAAGAAGCCACCGATGTAGCCTTGCTGCTGCGTGCCGGCGCATTGGCAGCGCCGATGGAGATTATTGAAGAGCGTACAGTGGGCCCAAGCATGGGTGCAGACAACATCAAGCGCGGCGTACATTCTACATTGTGGGGCTTTGCTGCCATTGCAGTTTTCATGATGCTTTACTACGTTAAGTTTGGCGTTATATCCGTGATTGCCTTGAGTATTAACCTGCTGCTTTTGGTGTCGGTGTTATCCATGTTACAAGCCACACTTACCCTTCCTGGCCTAGCGGCGGTGGCATTAACACTTGGTATGGCCATTGATTCTAACGTACTAATTAATGAGCGTATTAGAGAAGAATTGCACAACGGAAATTCACCTCAAGCATCCATTCATGTTGGCTATGATCGCGCATGGGATACCATCTTAGACTCGAACATCACCACATTGATTGCAGGCCTCGCACTGTTTATGTTTGGCTCTGGCCCAATCAAAGGGTTCGCCGTGGTGCATGTGTTGGGCATTCTAACTTCTATGTTCAGTGCGGTCGTGGTTTCACGTGCCATTGTTAACCTGCTTCATGGCTATCGCCGCAAGATTAACAAGCTTTCAATTGGCTAATTGCTGATAACTTAACCCCTCAATATTTAAAGAATAAATCATGGAATTATTTAGAGTTAAAAAAGACATCCCTTTTATGAGTTATGGCCGCCTGACTACGGCCATCTCGTTGATTACTTTTATTCTCGCTGTTTTCTTCTTAGCCACTCGTGGACTGAACTTTGGTGTGGACTTTACCGGTGGCACCATGATGGAAGTCAGCTACCAACAAGCTGCCGATTTAGATAAGATTCGTGAAGCGGTAGATAGCATTGGTCTTAAAGATGCCACTGTTCAAAACTTTGGAACAAGTCGTGATGTGCTTATTCGTCTGCCAGTTCGTGCAGGTGTTACAGGTTCACAACTTTCAGAGCAAATGTTAGCCAGTTTAAAAGCAATGGATGATTCTGTACAAATGAGTCGCGTTGAATTTGTTGGTCCACAAGTTGGTGAGGAACTCTATGAAAATGGCTCACTAGCCTTGTTGTTAGTTATCGCAGGCATCATGGTCTACCTTGCTATCCGTTTTGAATGGCGTTTTGCATTAGCTGCCATCATCGCCAATATGCATGATGTGGTGATTATCTTAGGCTTTTTTGCCTTCTTTCAATGGGAATTTAATTTGACAGTACTTGCCGCTGTGCTGGCAGTGCTCGGTTACTCTGTAAATGAGTCAGTTGTGGTGTTTGACCGGGTGCGTGAAAACTTTAGAAAAATGCGTAAAGCAACAGTCGTGCAGGTGATTGACAATGCCATTACTCGCACCATGTCGCGCACAGTGATTACCCACTTTTCTACGCAACTAATGGTGCTATCAATGCTATTATTTGGTGGCGAGGTGCTGCATAATTTTTCCTTAGCACTCACCATTGGTATTTTATTTGGCATTTATTCTTCTGTGTTAGTAGCCTGCCCTATTGCCTTGTGGCTTGGCATAAGCCGCGCCAATTTAATTGGCGAT
>JAKFEP010000178.1:0-8067 GCA_036675645.1 Methylotenera sp.
ATAAACGTATCCAGTTGAACAGCGCCTAATTGAACAGTATCGAGCTGGTTAGATTCTGACTTACTTTCAGTCAAGCGATGGCCTTACCAACTTGTTATTTTTGAATGTGACGCCTTCATGTTCAAGCAGCCAGGTTTTAATTTTTATGCCATGCTCCTGACCATTCATAAAACCACCAATGCCATTTTTGGCCACTACACGGTGACATGGAATTACTAAAGGCAAATGGTTGGCACCGCAGGCATTTGCAACAGCGCGTGGCCCGCTGCCAATTTGCTCGGCAATTTCACCATAAGTGACCACGCGACCGCAGGCAATCGCGCTAATAGCTTGCCACACCCGACGCTGAAATGGCGTGCCCTTATATACAATCGGCAGGTTAAAGTCGTTACGCGCATTGTTAAAATACGCCTCAATTTGGTTGGCCACTTTTGCAACCACTTTATGCTCGGCAGGCTTTAACGGCTGACTTTGAGGCAATAGTTCAATGGCCACTTGCACCCCTTGAATATAGATTCCCACAGCACCAAACGGGGCAGCAACTATGGCATCGTATTGCGGGGGATACTTATTTTTTGACATATTTTTTATGTTAAATTCGATACGTTAATTAAACAAGACTTTTGAAGTGAATGCAAATAACAAATGATTATATAAACAAAAAATAAGACGTTAAAAAACCCCAAAACTTTTCAATTTTGGGGTTTTCTAAATTTTTAAAACTTAAGTTTAATCAAGTCTTGGTTTGCAAGTACTTATTCAGCTGCTGGAGCTTCTGGCGCCATGACTTCTTTATCACGCGCGAATAATTTCTCTTTAATACGTGCAGATTTACCTGAACGCTCACGCAAGTAGTAAAGTTTAGCGCGGCGAACATCACCACGACGCTTCACTTCGATTGACGCGATTGCTGGTGAGTAAGTTTGGAAAGTACGCTCAACACCTTCACCTGAAGAAATTTTACGCACGATGAAAGATGAATTTAAACCGCGATTGCGGATAGCAACCACAACGCCTTCGTAAGCCTGCACACGTTTACGTGTACCTTCGACCACGTTTACGCCCACTACAACGGTATCGCCAGGGGCGAATGCCGGTACTTTTTTAGCTAAACGGGCAATTTCTTCCGTTTCTAACATTTTAATAATATCTGCCATATTGTTTCCTTTACGTTCCTTTTAATTGTAAAGAAGCTTGTTCCTGCTCTTTAATACCTTCTTGTAGCAGCCGTGCTTCTTCTTTCGTCAACGACCTTGCGGCCAATAAATCCGGGCGTTTTGCCCTTGTTAGCAACAACGATTGCTTTAATCGCCATTCTCTAATCTTTGCATGGTTGCCTGATAACAACACTTCAGGCACCACTTTTCCTGCATATTCTTCTGGTCGGGTGTAGTGCGGGTAATCCAGCAACCCGTTTACAAACGAATCTTCTAACGCCGAATCTGCATCACCCAAGCTGCCGGGCAATTGCCGCACAACCGCATCTATTAATGCCATGGCGGGCAACTCACCGCCACTTACTACATAATCACCGATGGATATTTCTTCATCCACCAGCGCGTCTAACAACCGTTCATCCACGCCTTCGTAACGGCTTGCTAGCAAAATCAAGCCTTGCTGTTGGCTTAATTGCATCACTTTCTCATGCGTCAGCGGCTGACCGCGTGGCGATAAGTGAATCACTTTCGCATTGGCAATGCTATCTTTAGCTTGCTCAGCCTTAGCCACTTTTATCGCTTGGCTTAAAGGTTCGGCCAGCATTACCATACCGGGGCCACCGCCATACGGCCTGTCATCCACCGTTTTGTGATTATCCTGCGTAAAGTCGCGTGGATTGATCACATTTAACACATAAATCTTTTTATCAAACGCCCTGCTGGTAATACCATGTTTGGTTATTGCATCAAACATTTCTGGAAACAGACTAATGACGTCGAATCTCATTTAGCACTCAGCATCATTAAAAATCTGCATCCCAATCGACCAGCATGGTTTTTGCCACCATATCCACTTCAATAATTGCCGCATCGATAAACGGAATTAGGCGTTCTCGGCCTTCCTCATTCTTTGCAACAATCACATCATTTGCACCGGTGGCAAATACATCGCTTATTTTGCCAAAATCTATCGCTTGTAGATTTCTAACTTGTAGTCCAATTAAATCAGACCAGTAATATTCATTTTTTCCTGGCTTTGGCAGCGCTGCCCTAGGTACCGCTACCTGCTTGCCTTTGCAAGCAAAAGCGCCATCGCGCCCACTAATGCCCTGCAACTTCACCACTATGACATCGTTGTGGATTTTAGCTTCTTCCACTTTTAGCTCACGCCAATCGTTATCTTTGCCTAACCACCACGTTTTATAATCGAGCAAACCATCTATTTGCTCGGTATCGGGCAGCACTTTTAGCCACCCAAAAACGCCATATGGGGCAACAATGCGCCCCATAATTACTAAATCATTATCTGTTATAGCCATTACTCAATAGCGCCTATTGACAGGCATGGCCCTAGCTGAGAAATTAAGCAGCTGGTGTTTCTGGCGCTGCTTCAGCTGGTGCTTCTTCAGCTGCGACTTCTACTGCTGGTGCTTCTTCAACTACAGCAGCGGCTTCAGCTTCGGCGGCCTTAGCAGCTTCTGCGGCTGCGGCAGCATCGGCGGCAGCTTTAGCGTCGGCTTCTGCTTTGGCAGCATCTGCAACAGCTTTGGCTTTTGCAGCAGCTTCAGCTACTGCTTTAGCTTTATTCGCTTCTGCTTTGGCAGCATCTTTTACTTTGCCAGCCATCATCGCTTCTGGGCCTTTAGCGTGCGTTTTTACCAAGCGCGTTACTGTGTCTGATAGTTGCGCGCCATTGCTTTTCCAATGCGTAACGCGTGCTTCATCAATACGCAAGCTCTCGGTGGCTACTTTGGCAGATGGGTTGTAAAAACCTACGCGCTCAATAAAGCGACCATCGCGGCGATTGCGTGAATCCGCCACAACAACGTTGTAAAATGGGTTCTTTTTAGAGCCACCGCGTGATAAACGAATAACGACCATAATCTTGTTCTCAAATAAACTTTAACTGAAAGGCGCGGATTATACGTTATTTTCGCGCGGCTTGGCAAGCATAAATGTGTGCCTTAAGCATTTTTATGCAGCATACAAAGTGGGATCAGGAATGCCAGCGTGGATAAAGCCTTCACGCCGTAAGCGGCAAGAATCACAGCGCCCGCAAGCGGCACCGTTTTCATTCGCCTGGTAGCATGAAACCGTTGCGCTATAAGGCACGCCCAACTTGGTTCCCAGCGCGATAATTTCCGCCTTTGTCATATCGATCAGTGGCGCATGCACGGTAATTTTTTGGCCTTCGACTGCAGATTTCGTAGCCAAGTTAGCCATTTGCTGAAACGCTGCGACGTATTCACCTCGGCAATCGGGATAACCTGAATAATCCAGGGCGTTGACGCCGATAAAAATATCTTGTGCGCCCAGCACCTCTGCCCAGGCCAAACTAAGCGATAACATAATGGTATTGCGCGCTGGCACGTAAGTAACAGGAATGCCCGCTGGAATAGGGTTAGCGCCACTTTCTGGCACATCGATATTATTATCAGTAAGTGCAGAACCACCAAATAAGCTTAAGTCTAACTGCGCGGTTTTGTGCATTTTAGCGCCCAGGCTGCGCGCTATATTCTGCGCGGCTTGCAGCTCGGCTATATGGCGCTGGTGATAATCCAGACTTAAACAATAGCAATCGAAGCCTTGTGACTGAGCAATCGCCAAACAAGTCGCTGAATCAAGCCCACCAGAAAGTAAAACCACCGCTTTTTTTGTTACTTTTTCAATCATACGCCAGCTTTCTCGCCCCAAAGTATCTTGTGAAGCTGGATTTGCATGCGTACTGGTAATTGATCTGCCAGCACCCAGCTGGCCAGTTCTTCCGCTTTTAAATCGTGATAGCTGGGCGAAAATAGCACTGGGCATTTTTCTGTGAGTCTTAGTTCTGTTAATTTGGCTTTTGCCCAGTCATAGTCGGCTCGGTTACAGATAACAAACTTGATTTCATCTTTAGCCGATATATGCTTTAGATTGTCCCAGCGCATGTTTTTTTCTTCATTCGATGCCGGTGTTTTAATATCCAGGATAATCGATACACGCGGATCTACTGGCGCAATGTCCATCGCACCGCCTGTTTCTAGTGACACGTTATAACCCTCATCACATAAGGCTTTCAGCAACACATAGCACTCTTTTTGCGCCAATGGTTCGCCACCGGTTACCGTTACGTATTTGGTGCCAAACCCTGCCACTTTTTGCAAAATGTCGACGATTTCTAAATTACCGCCACCGCTGAATGCATATTCGGTATCGCAATAGGTACAGCGCATGGGACAGCCTGTCAGGCGTACAAATACGGTTGGCAAACCGATGCGTGAGGTTTCACCCTGCAGTGAATGGAAAATTTCGTAAATCTTTAATGCCATGAAAAATAAAAATGCCAACAGTGAAATTGACGCTATTTTACCGCGAATATGGTCGAATCAATAATCGTCTTCATGTGCTATAAAAGAATAATGCCCTGCAGGCCTTATGAATATTGGCTTGCAGGGCATCAATTTAAATCAATTATCAAATCACTATCTAAGGCCTTCTAATGCTTTAAGACGCTTTTGTGCGCTAGGTGTAATGTCAGCATTGGGATGCTTTTCTACTAATGCACGCAAAGTCTTTTTGGCATTTGTCACTTGCCCTAGCTGAATTTGGCTATTGGCCTGGTTGTACATTGCATCAGGCACCTTACGGCTGGCAGGGTGCAAGTCAATGACTTTTTGCTGGGTAGCGATACTAGATTTATAATTCCTTAACGCAAACTGGCTATAACCCATGCCGTATAGCGCATCGGGCGCCCATTTACTGTTTGGATAATCTTTTAAAAAGCTATCGAATGCAGCAAACGCTTCTTTATGTTTGCCTGATTTGCTTAAGCTATCTGCATCTGCAAATGCCTTCACATCTTTTTCTTCTACGACTACTGGCACAGCTTCAGTTGCAGTTGGCATGGTGGCTGACGCTGTTGGTGGACCACTTTCAATCTTCCTTAAGCGCGTGTCGGTATCGGTGTATAAATCTTTTTGACGCTGCTGCGCAGTCTCTAAATTGTGCTGTGCAACTTCTAAATCGCCTTTTAAATGCGCCACTTCTCGATTTAGCGCCTCAATTTGATTTTGCATATCAGCCAAGCCACCGCCTTGCACGATGGCTTCTATAGCCGCAACACGTTTTTTAAGATCAGCAATCGCAGCCATACTGGCGTCATGATTCGTTTGCTGCTTAGCTTCTAGCTCTAAAATCTTTTTGCGCGCTTCTTTATCGTCAAACAAGGCGGCATGCGCCATGTTATTAAAAGCAGTGAAAGAAGTGAGCGCAAAAAGACTGAAGCTAACTAAAGCTAGCTTTCTAGCTACGAGCATTACTTAGTCGCCTTCGTGCACAATATCAACGCGACGGTCTTTATCGCAACTATCACCACCACAGTTTTGCGTGGCTTTTTCTTCGCCATAACTCACTGTTTCAATTTGGCTATCTTTAACACCTAATAAATTAAGCGCATTTTTCACTGCCACCGAACGGCGTTGACCAAGCGATAAGTTATATTCACGTGTGCCACGCTCATCAGTATTGCCTTGCAAAATCATTTTTGCATTCGCATTGGCTACCATGTATTTAGCGTGCGCTTCGATAATCGGGCGGTATTCTGCTTTAACGGCATCGCTATCGAAATCAAAATAAATATTACGCTTAGATAAAATATTATTTGGGTCTTTCAGCGCGCTATTGCCCCCACTGTTGGCATTGCTGTCAATAGTCACTTCTTTAATCGCGCCAGTATCAGCACCTGTATCAGCGCCAGTAGCGCCTGCAGGGCTTTTATCTTCTACTTTAGCTGGCGAAATCGGTGTGCTTTTACATGCCACTAAAAATACGGAAGCCACCGCAACCATTAGCAACTTTGCATTGAAACTCGTTTTTTGATTCATCTTTCTCTCCTTATATGATGCCAATAATGGCTAATTTAACATTAAATTTCCAACAAAATCTCATATTTACCCTGAGCTTACTTTTACTACTTCTTCTTGCTTTACTTAATTTAACTAACTTCTACTTTTATAACTATTTTACTAAAGGTCCCCAAGCTGGTTCACGCACATCTCCACCAGAGCTGTCTTTTAAGCGTTGACGCACTTTACCGTCACTAGAAACCGCCGCCAGTGCTCCGCGCCCACCAACTTTGGTCGCATATAAAATTACACGGCCATTGGGGGCAAAGCTGGGCGATTCGTCTTGGTTGCCTTCACTTAAAATCTGTACTTGGCCACTGGCTAAATCCTGCAAAGCCACTTTAAATGCACCGCCATCATTTCGAATATACGCCAAACTTTTGCCATCAGGTGAAAAACGTGGGCTGACATTGTAACCACCTTCAAAGGTGACGCGGCTGGGGCTGCCTCCACCAGCGGGCACTTTGTAAATTTGCGGCTTGCCTCCACGATCAGAACTGAAGTAAATGTGGCTGCCATCTGGCGAAAATATTGGCTCGGTATCAATAGCTGAGCTTTTGGTGATTTGTTTTAAAGCGCCACCACTGGCACCTACCGTATATATTTGTGAGTTGGCACCATAAGTCAGCACGATTGCCAGCTTGCTGCCATCTGGTGACCAGGCGGGTGCGCTGTTGTTGCCTTTGTAGTTAGCCAACACTTGGCGGCTACCGCTGGTAAGCGATTGCACATAAACAATTGGCTTTTTCTTTTCAAACGATACGTAGGCCAACTTACTCCCATCGGGCGACCATGAAGGTGAAATAATCGGCTCGTTAGATGACACCACAGTTTGTGGGTTGTAACCATCGGCATCAGCCACTTGCAAAGCATAACGCTTACCAGTTTTGGTAATGTAAGCAATGCGGCTGGCAAATAAACCCGTTTGACCAGTGAGTTTTTGGTAGATTACATCGGCAATTTTATGCGCGGTAATGCGCACTTGGTGGGGCGAAATTTGATAATCCATGCCCGCTAACTGTGTTTGTTTCAAGGCGTCCATTAAATGAAACGACACTTTCAATTTACCGCCGACACTTTGCACACTGCCCACTGTAACGGCCTGTGCTTGCAGGGCCGTCCATTCGGCATATTTTATTTGCGATGGATTAGTTGGCAAATTAGCCATGCCGTGGGTTTCGAGTACACGAAACAAGCCACTGCGATTTAAATCTGCCGCAATAATTTCGCTAATATTATCTTTAGTGTTGGCCGCACCGCCAAATGGCACGATGGCAATCGGGATTTGCTGGGCGCCGCCGCCGGTAATTTCAATTTCTAAAGCAGCATGGCTAACTGCGTTGAAGAAAAAAATCGCGCAAAAAAACAAGCTTCTAAATAGGTTTATTTGATTAAGTTTCATAAGCTTTCAGTATCTTATTTTATTAAAAGAGTGTCTTGCGGTTGAAAAAGTTCATGCAAATTTAACTGCAAAACACGCTGCCACGCCACACGATTTACAATTTATTACAATTTTTACGCTTTGTTTACAACCTGAAAATAGCTTAGTCATTAGGCCTGAACTTCAAATTTATATTTCTAAACTCTGGAAATAAGGCAGGATCACTTGGTATAGGTAATGGCTCAGAGGCAATAATGGCGCGCTCTGCAGCTTCATCACAAGTTGGATTTCCACTTGATTTAATCAATTTAGGATTACCACCAAGCTGACCAGTTGGGAGCACACTAATGTTAAAACTAACCTCTGGGTTGCCGTCGCCACATAGTGTCTTATTCACATTGCCACGGATTTTAGCTTTAATTTTTTCTGTATATTCGCCAATTAAACTTGAGTTGGCGGTACTGGCTGCCTTAGCGTCGGCCTCACCTGTTTCGTTTAGCATATCCTCTTTTAACTTTTGCAACGCTTTATCGTTGTCAATTTTTGCTTGTTTTTCAGCTTTTTTGTTTTGCAAATCCTCTTCACGCATTTGCTGTGCTATTTTTTTTCTTAATTCTTCTTTTTTAACTTTTTCTTCTAGTTCTTT
>JAKFEP010000138.1:0-7900 GCA_036675645.1 Methylotenera sp.
CTTCGCAGATGCGCTGCAAGCTGTTCTTGCACAACGCCTAGTGAAAGCGCTGTGTCCTCAGTGCAAGCAAGCTTACGATGCCGAATTGCCCGAGATACAAGATTTGGCAAATGAGTACTGTCACGACACCACCCTTGTGAATACTGAGATATTAAATCAGTGGCAATCTCAATATTCCATTAAAAACAAATTTAAATTGTATCGCGCTGTTGGCTGTGATTATTGTAATCAAACAGGCTATCGTGGTCGTATCGGTTTGCACGAATTGATGGTTGTTACGCCATCCATCAAACGATTGATTCAAACACGTGCTTTAGTGAGCGAACTATTAAACGGCGCACTCAATGCGGGAATGAGGACGCTGAAGCAAGATGGCATCGCTAAAATATTACAAGGTCATACGGATATTGCCCAAGTTCGCTCAGTCTCGATTTAGTCTTTGACTTAATCTGGATTGGTTTGTACTAAGTTTTCAAAATGCTCAAGTTCTAATGGTTGGCTAAAATAGAACCCTTGAAAAAAATGACAACCAAATTTTTTCAAAATCTCAAATTGTTCCGCTCGCTCAACACCTTCTGCCACGATATTACATTGAATCGTTTTACCAATCGCCAATATCATTTGTATGATGGCGGCATCATTAGAGTCTGTCAGCACATCATTCACAAATGATCGATCAATTTTGATTTGCGTCACTGGCAGCTTTTTAAGATACACCAATGCAGAATGGCCCATACCAAAATCATCCAGGGCGATTCTTACCCCAATTGATTTTAGAACATTCATCTTATTAATCACATCTTCAATATTGTCTATCACTGCCGTTTCTGTCAGCTCAAGCTTCAGAAAGTCCGGGTTGATTCCTGTCTCAGTCAGAATATCTTGTAACTCATGAATAAAGTTTACATACAAAAACTGCTTGGCACTGATATTGACCGAGAGCTTAATTTTACTTAACTTGGGCGAAGCCTCCCATGCCTTAAGTTGCCGGCAAGCTTGCAATAAAACCCAATAGCCTATTTTAATAATTTGATTATTTTTCTCAGCAAGCGGGATAAACTCAGTAGGCCCAATATTGCCCAACACAGGATGCGCCCATCTGAGTAGAACCTCAGCTGCATTAACTTTTTGGTCAACATCCACAATGCTCTGATAGTGAAGATAAAACGCATTTTCTCTAAGTGCATCAGGCAGAAATGATTCAATCACAAGATTTCTTTCTAGATTATCTTGCGTAACATGATCATAAAAACGATAGGTATTGCGACCTGCGGTCTTGGCTTGATACATGGCGGTATCAGCGTGCCTCAAATGATCTTCAAAACCGAACTCTTCATTATTAAATAAAGTAATGCCGAGGCTTGCCGAGGTATTAAATTCAAACAACTTAAACTGGCAGGGCTCGCTCAGTACTGTTAATATTTTTTGCGCTACTTCTCGCGCTTGCCTGTATGCCATATTTTCATCAGCATCAAGATCTTCAATCACAATGATAAACTCATCCCCACTCAGGCGTGCCACAGTATCGCCCGACCTAATTGAGCGCTGAAGTCTATTTGCCACCTCAATCAGCAGTTGATCACCTGCATCATGTCCTTTAGTATCATTCAGCAACTTGAAATTATCTAAATCTAGAAAAATAAGCGCGCAATAGGCATTGGAACGCCTACTGATGGCCATTGCATGGTGAAAACGATCGATCAGCAGACGCCGATTAGGTAAGCCTGTCAATGCATCGGAATAGGCATAATTTTCAATTTCCTGTTGTGCCTTTTTCTGTATTGAGATGTCCCGAATAAAACCTGTGACCAAGGTTGAGTCATTACTTTGTAATGAAGTAAGTGTGAGCTCCACTGGAAACTCAGTGCCGTCTGCGCGCATGGCAGCCAGCTCTACCCGTCGATCAAATATATGCTTTTTACCTGTCAGCACGAATTCACGATGTTTGGTTTCATGCGCTTTTCGCAAGGCAGGGGGAACGATGATTTCAGACAGTGGTTTGCCCATCACCTCATCTTTTGCATAGCCAAAAATGCGCTCAGCCGCCGGGTTAAACTCGATCACTGCGCCTGTTGCATCTATGGTCACAATGCCATCCAAGGCACCATTGATGATTGCTCGCAATTTAGCATCGTTATCCAGCAATGCCTTCTCTGCCTGATTGCGCTTAGACTGCATGACAGATATCAGCAACATCACCACTACCAATGTCACCATAAACATCCACAATGAGAATATACCTTCTCGCACATCGTGACTGTAAAATGCCCCAAACCCCTGTGAGGTGGCCCATACTGCAACTGCTGACATGGTGATGACAACTACTGAACCGCCGACGATACCGAAATTCATCGACGCCCAAATCAATACGGGCAGGATAAGGAAAATCGAAAGCATGAATTGTTTATTCAAGCTAATCATAAAAGCGGTAATAACCAATTCGCACAACACGAATAATATCAACCAAACTAATAACTGGTAGGCTTGATGTCTATTGATATGCAGTTTTTGCTTATAGATATTGAGCATCAATGGCAATACCAGCAGCACGCCTACGGTATCGCCTAACCACCAGACCAGCCACACTCTTAACACGCTATCTGCAGCAATCACCTCACTCAGGTATAAGGCCATAGTGCCACCTGTAGAGGAAATTAGCATGCCGATTAACGCCGCGCCCATCATTAGGCCAATGTCCCTTTGCTTGAGCAGGCTATGATTGAATTGAAATTTTTGAAGTAAATAAGCCGTTAAGTATGGCGCTGCTGTATTGGTGACCCCAATTGCAAGCGAGGTAAGGATAGGTACACCTGACTGGTACTCCACCAATACGACCGCAAGATAGATAGCAGGTAGGCAGATGTTGCCACAGCGCATGATGGCACCAACGGCGATGCCTGTTGGCAACCATACCAAGGTAGCGATTGACTCTTTGTAGGGGACCATTAGCCCTAACTTAGCCGTGAAATAGTACGCTAGTGCGACTAATACGAACTTTGCTAAGTTCGAATTTTTGATTGAGTTTTTTAGTGTGAACATATTAAAACGTTATCTTCACATCATGGATTGAGGTCAAGTCCAGCCTGTACCAGTTCTGCTGCACGCAACACTGCACGTGCTTTATTTTGGGTTTCAATCCATTCGCTCTGAGGTACTGAATCTGCCACGATACCCGCCCCAGCCTGCACATACAATTTCTTATTTTTAATTACACCAGTCCTGATTGCAATGGCAATATCCATGTCGCCATCAAACCCTAAATAACCTATAGCCCCGGCATAAATGCCCCGTTTACTAGGCTCTAGCTCGTCGATTATTTCCATTGCGCGAACTTTTGGTGCCCCAGAAACCGTGCCGGCTGGAAAAGTTGCCTTGATCACATCAACCGCATCTAACCCTGGTTTAAGTTTGCCTTCGACATTACTCACAATGTGCATAACATGTGAATAACGTTCTATCATCATATTGTCAGTGACTTTAACTGTGCCTGTTTGTGCTACGCGACCCACGTCATTACGACCTAGGTCCATGAGTTGTACGTGCTCTGCACGTTCTTTTGGGTCTGCTAATAACTCATCAGCCAGCGCTAAATCTTCTTCACGCGTTTTTCCACGTGGGCGCGTGCCGGCAATCGGGCGCGAAGTGACGACACCGTCATCTAAACGCACTAAAATCTCTGGTGAAGCGCCCACCACGTGATGATCATCCATATCATAATAAAACATATAGGGTGAAGGGTTTAAGCTACGCAACGCGCGATACAGTGATAGTGGAGACGAATCAAATGGTTGGCTCATGCGCTGCGATAACACTACCTGCATGATATCGCCATCCAGAATATACTGCTGCGCTTTTTTAACCGCCGCCTTGAAGTTTTCTTCACCAAACTCAGAGCTGGCTTGTGTTTGTGCTGTAGGCAAGGCACTTGGAATTGTGGCAGTCTTGCGCAATTGTGCGACTAAATTTTGCAGGCGATTGCATGCAATTTCATAGGCATTAACCTCTGCCGGGTCAGCATATACGATGAAATAAAGCTTGCCGCTTAAATTGTCCACCACGGCGATTTCTGTGGATAGCATTAATAGGACGTCAGGGGTATTGATATCATCTGGCTTGCTGGTTTGGGCGAGACGTTTTTCAATATAGCGAATGGTTTCATAACCAAAATAACCTGTTAAACCGCCGGTAAATCGGGGCAGGTTGGCTTTTGATATCAGATGCGGTGGTGGCGTTTTAAAGCGCGCTTGAAATTGCTTAACAAAATCCAGCGCATTGGTGTTTTCGTGGGTTTCTACTACCACGTTATTCTCTAGCACTTCTATTTTGAAGTCATGCGCCACAATGCGCGTTTTTGCAGGTAAACCAACAATTGAGTAACGCCCAAAACGTTCGCCACCTTGCACACTTTCTAATAAATAAGAAAATGGCGCATTGGCAAGTTTGAGGTAGAGTGAAAGTGGCGTATCAAGATCGGCAAAGGTTTCTTGCACCAGCGGAATGCGATTATAGCCTTGCTTAGCGAGCGCGCTAAACTCTGTGTGTGTTAGTGGTGACAACATAAAATCCTCAAATACTTTTCAATGATTACTCTGGTTAAATAGGCGACGCAAATTTGGGCCACTAGGTTTTTTTAATTATCCTAACGCCAACTTTTTTGCCATCGCCAATTTAAACCAAAGCTCATATTGAGAATATTCATGTTTTACACTTAAAAACTAAGCCGCTGCAAGTGATGCGCGTAGCTCACTTACAATCGTATTATAACGATTTTTGTCGCTGTCTTTGCCTTGGGTAAATATCGCATTACCGGCCACAAACGTATCGGCACCAGCCCTGGCAATTTCAGCAATATTTTGCGCATTGACGCCGCCGTCTACTTCTAGCCAGATTTCACGGCCAGTTTCCTTAGTATAAGCATCAATACGCGCACGTGCTTGTTTGAGTTTTTGCAAAGTAGAAGGAATGAATTTTTGCCCACCAAAACCCGGGTTCACCGACATTAACAAAATCATGTCCACTTTATCCATCACATAATCTAAATAATGCAGTGGCGTAGCTGGATTAAACACTAAGCCAGATTTACAGCCCAAATCGCGCACCATCGCTAAGCTGCGGTCAATATGTGTAGAGGCCTCTGGGTGAAAAGTAATGATATTGGCGCCAGCCTTGGCAAAGTCAGGAATAATGCGGTCAACTGGTTGCACCATCAAATGCACGTCGATAATACCGCCCACGCGCTTAGCCGTTTCCTTAATCGCCTCGCACACTAGCGGGCCAATGGTTAAATTGGGCACATAGTGGTTATCCATCACATCAAAGTGCACAAGGTCTGTGCCTGAAGTAATCACATCATCAATTTCTTGACCAAGCTTGGCAAAATTGGCTGATAAAATACTGGGGGCAATTCTGTACGTTTTACTCATGGCTATGTTCCTAATCCGTCATCTAAATTAATGGCTAAAGCGTTATTTTAACGCCATTTTGCTGTTTTTAGAAATCTGCCTTACTTAATTAAAACTGATCAAAAGTCATTACGGTAATTTCACTAACTCACTCATGCAGTTTATTGATCCCTATCTCTAACTACAACAGTGCAACAAATTATCGTTTATTTTTCTAACAACATCAAAGAGTTGGTAAAATAGCGATATGCAACTGTATACGATTGGTGTAAATCATACCACCGCACCTATTTCAATCCGCGAAAATGTGGCGTTTTCTGACGTCAATTTGCGCCACGCACTAAACGATTTAACCGCCAATAATGCGGTGGAAGCAGCAATTTTATCTACCTGTAACCGTACCGAAATTTATGTGCAATCACAACAGGCAGAGCCTATCGTCAGCTGGCTCGCGAATTATCATAAATTAACGCTGAATCAAGTACAGCCTTATACCTACACGCTGGCCAATCAAGATGCCGTCAAGCACGCCTTTCGTGTCGCCAGCGGGCTTGATAGCATGGTGTTGGGCGAGCCACAGATTTTGGGGCAATTTAAGCAGTCAGTGAAAATCGCACAAGATGCGGGCACCCTAGGCACTTTGCTGCATAAGCTGTTTCAGCGCACGTTTGAAGTTGCCAAGGAAGTACGCACCAATACCGATATTGGCAGTAGTAGTATCAGCATGGCAGCAGCGGCCGTAAAACTAGCACAGCGTATTTTTGGCGATATCCAAAATCAACGCGTATTGTTTATCGGCGCGGGCGAGATGATTGCGCTATGTGCTGACCACTTTGCTGCGCAAAAACCAAAAAGCATGACCGTGGCCAACCGCACCTTAGAGCGCGGTGAAAGTTTGGCCGATAAAATAAAGGCACATGGCGTGAGTGGGCAGGCCATTTTGCTGCAAGATTTACCTGCGCATTTTGCCGAGTATGACATCGTCATCACCAGCACCGCCAGCCAGTTGCCGATTGTGGGTTTGGGCATGGTAGAACGTGCAATTAAAGAGCGTCGCCATCGTCCGATTTTTATGGTTGATTTAGCCGTGCCGCGCGACATTGAACCCGAAGTGGCCAAACTGGATGACGTGTTTTTATATACTGTAGATGACCTTGCGCAAGTCGTGTCGGATGGCATGCTGAATCGTCAGGAATCTGCCATAAATGCAGAAGTGATTGTGCAGGCGCGCGTCGAAAGCTTTATGCAATGGCTAAAAAAACGCGACGCAGTGCCTACTATAAAAGCCCTGCGCGACCAAGCAGAAGCGACACGCCAAGCCGAGCTAGACAAGGCACTTAAGCTAATACAAAAAGGTGAATCGCCTGAAAAGGCGCTGGAAGCTCTCAGTAACGCCCTCACTAACAAGTTTTTACACGCACCCAGCCATGCCTTAAACCTTGCGCATGGTGACGAACACGCAAAATTAGAAAATACCTTAAAACAGCTTTACCAAATCAAAAATTAGTTTTACTTAAAGACCATTTTACTAAAAACCATATGAAACCCAGCATGTTAAAAAAGCTCGCCACCTTGAGCGAGCGCCTAGAAGAATTAAACCGCCTGATGAGTAGCGAGGGCGTCACCAACAACATGGATAATTATCGAAAAATTACCCAAGAGCACGCTGAAATTACACCGATAGTTGAGCAATATCATCTATTTGAGCAAGCTGAAAAAGATATCGCTGAAGCCCAAAGCATGTTGAGCGATCCAGACATGAAAGAGTTCGCGCAAGAAGAAATCGATGCGGGTAAGACCAAATTAGAGCAGGTTGAAGCCGCTTTACAATTGCTGTTGTTACCCAAAGACCCCAATGATGATAAAAACATCTTTTTAGAGATTCGCGCAGGCACTGGCGGCGACGAGTCCGGCTTATTTTGTGGTGATTTATTCAGGATGTACTCAAGATACGCCGAGCGGCAAAAATGGAAAGTAGAAGTGATGTCCGCCAATGAGTCCGAGGTTGGCGGCTACAAAGAAATCATCGCCAAAATAGAAGGTTACGGCGCGTATTCAAAACTCAAATTCGAGTCTGGCGGCCACCGGGTGCAACGTGTGCCTGATACTGAAACGCAAGGCCGCATTCACACTTCGGCATGTACAGTAGCTATTTTGCCTGAGGCCGATGAAGTCAGTGACGTGGTCATCAACCCCGCTGATATTCGTATTGATACCTACCGCGCCAGCGGCGCAGGCGGCCAACACATTAACAAAACGGACTCTGCCGTGCGCATTACCCACGCACCTACTGGCATTGTTGTGGAGTGCCAGGAAGGACGTAGCCAACACGCCAACAAAGCACAAGCGATGCAAGTGCTAGCCGCGCGCATTAAAGCCAAACAAGTAGACGCGCAAAATAGTGCGATTGCTTCTGAGCGTAAAAGCTTGATTGGCAGTGGCGACCGTAGCGAGAGAATTAGAACCTACAACTATCCGCAAGGCCGCATTACCGACCA
>JAKFEP010000006.1:0-7839 GCA_036675645.1 Methylotenera sp.
GATGGAAGCGCCTGGTGGCACAGCGTTGGTAGAAGAAAGTTTGATGGAAGCGCTTGATTTCCGCCGCGCCATGCGCAAAGTAGATGAGGAATGGGGTGCGGACTGGTGGTTTAAAGTATGGGGCCCTGACGATTTAAGCGAAGAAGGCCTAGAAGAGCGCGACGCGTGGATGCTAAAAGCGGGTGAGGCCTGGCACGATTTTGGCAACTTGGCTGAAGGCTTTAACATGCTTGACCCGATCAAGGCCACCGTTATCACTCCAGGTTTAGATATTAAGGGTGACTTCTCGGATAAATTTGGCATCCCAGCTGCCATTGTCACCAAATACTTAGCTGAGCATGGCGTTATTGTAGAAAAAACAGGCTTATATTCATTCTTTATCATGTTCACCATCGGCATTACCAAAGGTCGCTGGAACACGCTAGTGGCGGCTTTACAGCAATTCAAAGATGATTACGACAAGAATCAGCCGCTGTGGAAGGTGTTACCTGAATTCTGCCAAAAGCAACCGCGTTACGAGAAAACCGGCTTACGCGATTTATGTGAACAAATTCATGCAGTGTACAGAGCCAATGATGTGGCACGACTCACTACTGAGATGTATTTGTCAGACATGATACCCGCCATGAAACCGACTGATGCCTTTGCTAAGATGGCACATCGAAAAATTGACCGTGTGCCAATTGACGAGTTGGAAGGCCGTGTCACGGCAGTATTGTTAACGCCCTACCCGCCTGGCATTCCACTCTTGATTCCGGGTGAGCAGTTTAATAAAACGATTGTGAATTACTTGAAATTTGCACGCGAGTTTAACGAGAAATTTCCTGGGTTTGAGGCGGACAACCATGGTCTGGTAAAAGAGATTGTGGATGGTAAGGCGGTTTATTTCGTAGATTGTGTCGAAAAATAAGCGCCATTGAATTTTAGATGCTCTGCATACCAATATCCATGCGGGTTATAGAGCATCAATTTAATGATTATTTTCTAATATAGACTAAATCACTGTATTGCAGACCATTTGTAGATAAATGGTCTTTTTGTTCGCTCAATTGCCATCGATTTAAATCAATATTTTCAAAAAAAGCATCACCTGTAAATTCAGCTTGTACTTCAGTCACATAAAGTTTATTGGCAAGCTTCAAGCCGTCTTTATACAGTTCTGCGCCACCGATCAAAAATGGCTCAGAATCACCGTTCGCCAATTGCAATGCAGCTTGCAAGCTATGGGCGATAAGCGCGCCTTCTACCTGGTACTGCTTATTTCGGGTAACAATAATGGTGGTACGGCCTGGCAGTAAACGCCCTAACGACTCATAGGTTTTACGACCCATAATAATATGGTGGCCAGTGGTAAGCGCGCGAAAACGCTTTAAATCCTCAGGCAAGTGCCATGGTAGTGTGTTATTAATGCCAATCACGTTGTTTTTTGCGTGGGCAACAATGAGCGAAAGTGATTTCATGGGCGTATTATACTAGTCTTTTATTTCTAGATTAAAATCAGAATTCACTTGCAAATCAGTTATCCAAAATCGTTTTTAAAGTTGCTGCTAATAGGCTTTGCGCTAGTCATGCTGCCTTTGCTGGTGGCATTTGTAAATGCCAATATCTATTTTGACCGCCTCACCAAGCAAAGCTTATTTAATATGTCGCAAGCTGTAGAAACCACACGCGCCAGCCGTATTTTGCTTGAAGAACTGGCGGTGATGGAACGCAGTGCCCGCCAGTATTTTGTATTAAAAGATAAATTGCTGCTAACCAACTATATTAATGCGCACCGTCGCTTTAGTAATGCGGTAAATGGGTTGCGGAAAATGCCGATGATTAAACCATTATCGCCTATGCTTGAGCAGTTTTCTGTGCAAGAAAACCGTTTATTTTCGAGCGTCAGCCAAGTCAGCGCTACATTTGATTACGACCAGACGATTACAGATGCATTTATCGATTTAAGTGCCCAAGCAAATAAAATAATTAAAGAAAACAATCAGTTAATTGATAAAGAATCTGCTTTATTTACCGCCAAAGTGGCACAGACTCAACGCCTGTTGTTTTGGCAAACACTTACCCTTATCCCGTTGGCCATTATCATTGCTGGCATGATTACCTGGATGATTGCGAGACCGATTCGCCGTATGGACACTGCAATTAACCAATTGGGTTCAGGTAATTATGAACAAGCCATTAAAATTAACGGTCCTGGCGATTTGCGTAAACTCGGCGCAAGGCTGGATTGGCTGCGGATTGCGCTCAAAGATCTGCACCAGCAAAAACAATACTTTTTGCAGCAAGCTTCGCACGAGCTTAAAACGCCACTTACTGCCATTAGAGAGGCCAGCGAGCTATTAAACGATGGGGTTACTGGCAAGCTCAGTGAACAACAAGCCGATGTCATCCGCATCTTGCGCGATAACAGCCTGCGTCTGCAAAAAATGGTAGAGAACCTGCTTAAATATACTGAAATTCAATTTTCCAGCATACACTTGGGTGATTCAAAAAATGATTCGAAACTTAATGGTGGTTCGCAGCCTCTTAAAAGTCTACTGGAAGATATTTTGCATGCGTACGAACTAAGCATCGCTAATAAAAAAATCTCGGTAGAAGTTTATGCAAACAATATATTCATACAAAAAAACACGGAAAAACTATGTAACATATTGGATAATTTAATTTCGAATGCCGTTAAGTTCACCCCAAAGCACGGCAAGATTACCCTGACAGCTAATCAAACTAAATCTACCTTGACGATAACAGTATTAGATACCGGACCTGGTATTGCAGAAAATAATAAATATGTGCTATTTGAGCCATTTTATCGTGGCAATCAACCACATACGGGTTTGGTGTCTGGTAGCGGTTTGGGCTTATTTATTGCCAAAGAGGCTGCCAATTCACTCAATGGGGTGCTTAAACTTGCCCCAAGCGAAGTAGGCGCACACTTTATATTAACCGTTCCGATTTCTAATTTGACTACTTAACATGACAAAACCATATCTAATCGTCCTGTTGGCCTGCTTGGCAACAGCCTGTGTTAGCTCAGGAACTCAGACCAATGGGATCGACAAAATGAATCCCCCAGTGAAAGTAAATCCCACTAAAAATGGGGATGCAACCGAGTTTTTAACTTTTGCGGAGTCTTTTTCCAATTCGTCGGCAGATGTGCAGAAACAGATGTGGATTGAGACCAACCGTGCGCTAACGCTTAACCCGAATGATCTTTTGCACCGCATGAAGTTGGTAATGATCTATGGTCTGCCCAGTAGCAGTTTAGCCGATACCGCTAAAGCACAAAATCTTTTACAGCAAATTTTGCAGGAAGGTATTCTAGCCAACTCGCAACTGGCGTTTTCCAACTTGTTATTTGACCACTTGGTGGCTATCAATAAACTCACTAAATTTAGCAATGGCGATCCGAAGCGGCTAGAAACTTTACAACAAAAAAATGAAGCCCTGCAAATTAAGCTAGATGCCACACAGCATAAGCTGGAAGCTGCCCAGCAAAAGCTTGACGAGCTGAAGAAAATTGAAAAATCGATGGGCGAGCGTGATGTGACGCCTAAAAATAGATGATGTTATATCTGGAGAAATAATTTTCTTATTATGATGCCACTGATTTTAATTGTTGATGATGATGCAGATATTTTAAAGCTGCTTGAGATGCGTCTAACTGCGAGCGGCTACCAAGTTGCCAGTGCACACTCGGCGCAGCAGGCTTTATCATCTTTCAATATGCACATGCCGGCGCTGGTCATCAGTGATCTGCGCATGCCTGATATGGATGGATTTGCACTATTTGAGGCCATCCATGCACTTAATCCCACCGTACCATTTATCCTATTGACGGCACATGGTTCTATTCCCGAGGCAGTGCATGCCACGCAGCAAGGTGTCTTTAGCTTCCTAACCAAGCCTTTTGACAGTAAGAACTTGCTGCAACAAGTTGAGAATGCTCTCAAAATTGCACCAAGTGCACAGCCTGCATTATCTAAGGACAATAGTTGGTGTGCCAGCATCGTATGCAGCAGCCAGCAAATGAAAAGCCTGTTGGCGCAAGCCAAATTAATTGCAGCTTCTGATGCCAGCGTGCTCATTCAAGGTGAAAGTGGCACCGGCAAGGAGCTGTTAGCGCAAGCCATCCATCAAGCGAGTGCACGCAGCAACGAGCCATTCGTGGCGATTAACTGCGCGGCATTGCCTGAAGCCTTACTGGAGTCTGAACTATTTGGTCACAGCAAAGGTGCCTTTACAGGCGCAACACGTGACCACCAAGGTTTAATCAAAAATGCGCATGGCGGCACTTTATTTTTGGACGAGATAGGCGATATGCCAATGGCGATTCAAGTCAAACTATTACGTGCCTTGCAGGAGCGCGTGATACGTCCAGTCGGCTCTACCGAACAAACCAGTATTGATATCCGCCTTATCTGTGCCACGCATAAAAATTTGCTGCAGGCAATGCAGGCCAATCAATTTAGGGAAGATTTTTATTATCGTATTAATGTGGTGAGTTTGGAGATTCCACCACTGACAGCACGACGTGAAGATATTACCCTGCTAGCCAATCACTTTTTAACTAACTTAAATAAGAAATATCAAAAGAAACTGAATGGCTTTGCGTCAGAAGCCCTTGAAACTTTATTGGCGGCGCCGTGGCCCGGCAATGTGCGACAACTGCAAAATATTATCGAGCAAGTAGTAGTGTTGGCCACCACCCCCATCATTACCAGGAAACTAGTGCAAAAAGCGCTGCAAGATAATATTGCCAGCATGGTCTCATTTGATGCAGCACGTAAAAATTTTGAGCAGCAATATTTAATCAACCTACTTAAAGCAACACAAGGCAATGTCACCCAAGCAGCACGCATTGCTGATCGCAACCGTACTGATTTTTATAAATTACTACAGCGCCACCAAATCAATCCAGTTTTATTTAAAGACTCGGCCCTTAAAGATTCACAAACCACTGAATAGCGTCGCTGTTTAGCGACATAAAAAACCTTTAGTTTTCATTTAGTTACCAATCTTCCATAAAAAATGTCTGTATTTGGAGACAGTATCATTGATCGTTATTTTTAAAAAATACTGTAACCTATTGTTTTTAATATAAAAATAATTGTGGCACGGCAAATGCTAATATCAAACTAGATTTAGTAGTTTTTTAATTACATAGGAGTCACATCATCATGAAATTAAGCCAATTAAGCACATTTAATAAAGCGTCAATTATGCTAGTAACAGGCATTGGTCTGGCTAGTCTTACAATTCCTTACGCCGAAGCAGAGACCAAAGTCAAAGATGTGGCTACTGAAGCGCCTGCTGATGCTGATTTTAAAAAGTTAGATGTAAACAGCGATAAAAAAATATCATTAAAAGAAGCAGTAAAAGATAAAGCACTGGCAACCAACTTTGACATGACGGATATGAATAAAGATGGCAACATCGCGCCAGACGAGTACTCCAGTTACAAAGCCAGCACCATGAAAAGCCTAGACAGCTCGGCTTCTAGCGAGACCCCTGCCCCAACAACCCCTTAGGTTCCCCGAGCAACAACCCTATAAATCTCCCCTTAGGTTTGTAGGTTTAGCCACACTACCCCCTAGTGTGGCTTTTTTTTGCATAATATTTTAGATTTATTCTTGACCTACTTGGTACACTTCGTAATCGACTTCAACAATTTTACCGGTTGCTGCATCTACTTCTACTTTAATCTCTTCCTTATCTGCTTCTAAAATATCAAATTCGTAAGAAGCCTTACCATCTGACTCGAGCTCATATTCTGTTTCTACGATAGTACCTGGGTGCGCAGCGAGTGCAATTGCTTTAGCATCAGCTTCACTTACTTTTGCAATTGCTTTAAATTTAGCATCATCCACTTTTACTTCTTGCTCAATTTCAATGATTTTGCTGGTCTTCACGTCACATTCGACATCCCAAGCTGTGCCATCTGCTGACTCAATATCAAATTCATACACTGGTTTCTTATTTTCTGACTTTAGTTCGACTTTAACGATTTTCCCATCATGCTTGCCTAGGGCAGCTTTTACGCACTTACCTAAACTATCGTAAGCTTTTGGTTTAATACTGGCATGATCTGCGATTGCAGCAGATGTAAAGATTGCAGCTATTAGTGCAGCCCCTAAAGTTAATTGTGATTTCATGATGATCTCCTATGTGGTTAATGGTAGCAAAGATATAAGGCAAATCCCTTCTCTTATCGCTTAGCATAAAACAACCACAAAAAAATTCAATAAGTGTTTGAATATTTTACATTTTTTACATAATATTTACACATTTGGCTAAAGACAACCAAGAATATGGTTACCCATAACCAATCAGGTGATTAAACTGCCACTAGGCCTTTAATGGGCGGATGCGGATCATAATTTTCTAAGCTAAAGTCTTCGAACTTAAAGCTGAAAATATCATTCACTGTTGGGTTGATGCGCATGATAGGCAGGGCACGCAAATCGCGCGAAAGCTGTTCATTGACTTGATCAAAATGGTTGTTGTAAATATGGGCATCGCCAAGCGTATGCACAAAATCACCCAACTTCAAATTACATACTTGCGCCACCATCATGGTAAGCAAGGCATAAGAAGCAATGTTAAAGGGCACACCTAAAAATATATCGGCACTACGTTGATATAACTGGCAACTCAATTTTCCATCAGCAACATAAAACTGAAAAAAGGCGTGGCACGGTGGTAATTTCATTTTATCCACATCAGCCACATTCCAGGCACTGACAATGAGCCGGCGCGAGTCTGGATTCGTTTTAATAGCATTCACCACTTGCGCAATCTGATCAATGTGGGTGCCATCTGGTTTTGGCCAATTGCGCCATTGGTAGCCATACACTGGGCCCAGGTTGCCGTTTTCATCCGCCCATTCATCCCAAATACGCACCCCGTTCTCTTTCAGGTAGGCGATATTGGTGCTGCCCTGCAAAAACCACAGCAACTCATGAATAATCGATTTTAGATGCACTTTTTTGGTGGTCAGTAGCGGAAAGCCAGCATTTAAGTCAAAGCGCATTTGATAGCCAAATACCGATACCGTCCCGGTGCCAGTGCGGTCATGCTTTTGCGCACCGTGGGCTAACACATGTCTCAGTAAATCGGTATATTGTTTCATTGGCTTTTTGTCGCTATAAACGCTTTAATCGCATCAACACTCACATCCATTACCTCAAATTTTTGTGGCAAATCTTCTATATTATTCAGGCTTTCAGGCCGCTCTGGTGCTTGGCCTAGCGCTTCTACAATGGCATCTTCAAACTTAGCAGGTAGCGCGGTCTCTAGCACCAGCATTGGGATATTTTTATCCCTTAATTGTTGCGCAACTTTCAATCCATCTGCGGTGTGCGTGTCGATGACCACATTATATTGAGCTTTAGTTTCACGAATAGCTTGCATCCGGTTTGCGTGACTGCTGCTACCCGAGGTAAAACCATAATCCGCCAACTGTGGCAGCAATTCTTTAATATCGAATGCACCGCCTTTATCCACACTATTCCATAATTTGCGTACGATTGTGCCATCGCGCCCAACCAAATCAAACACAAAGCGCTCAAAATTACTCGCTTTGCTGATGTCCATCGAAGGGCTACTGGTGTGGTATGTATTGGCCGCACTGCGTGGGCGATAAATGCCTGTTTTAAAGAACTCATCCAGCACATCATTTTCGTTGGTTGCGACGACTAATTTGTCGATCGGTAAGCCCATCATGCGCGCGATATGGCCTGCGCATACGTTACCAAAATTACCACTAGGTACTGCAAAATCCACCTTCTGGTTATTATTTTCAGTGACCGCAAAATAACCCTTAAAGTAATACACCACCTG
>JAKFEP010000017.1:0-40754 GCA_036675645.1 Methylotenera sp.
CACAGCTAGAGAAGCTGCAAAAGCATCTGAAGCTAGATTATCAACACTAGAAAATCAACTTAATAAAATGGCAATAAATCAAGGCAATCCGCAATTAGTTAATGAGCTAAACAGCGCAAGAAAACAAATTGCTAAACTTTACACTGTTGATGATGCTTTAAACAAAGGCACTGGCAGTATTGATGCTGCTAAACTTGGTACAAAATTCGCAAAAAACAAACCGCTAGATGGGGAGTTAAAAGAAATTGGTAGATTTGCTAACGCCTTTCAAACAAAAGGCATTGTGCCAAGAGGCGGGATGTTATCAGGGGCGGATATTAGCGCATTAGAACCTATGGCAATGGCTGGCTATGGCATGTTAGGAAATGTAGGCACAGGCAATGCGGCTGGCTTATTAGCTGGTGGCATCCCTTTATTGAGAAGCCCTGCTAGAAGTTTAGCGTTATCTAAATTGATGCAATCAACACCTAATTATGCACAAGGGTTAACCCCGAGACTATTTGAAGGACTTTTGTCCCCCCGTTATGCGCCTATGGCTCTTACTGGCAGCACTGTTCCAACGTTCACGAAGTAATTGGTCTTTAAGCCAACCGTTCTTCATGTTTTTAATGATTACAACTTTAATCTTAACGCAAAGCCAAATTAGCAAGACAACTGCTAACGGTTGAACTATTAAAGCAATCATCCAGTTTTGCATACAGCCTCCCAGTGAGGCTTTTATTTTGCCCTAAATATTTAATTAATACAACTAGCCACCTTCGGGTGGTTTTTTCATTTAAGGAACACTATGGCAGTACCTACCGTAATGAGCGATTTATCAACGACTGCGGCGAGTAATTCACCTGCTGGCAGTGAAGCGCCTATCTCTACAGATGACTTTCATCGTGCCATTCAAGCGATATTAAGACACACCAACGCCAAAGGCTCTGATATTGCCTCTGCCACTACCACTAACATTGGTGCGGCTACAGGTGAGTTTGTTGACGTAACAGGCACGACTACGATTACAGGGCTAGGCACGATTGCAGCCGGTATCGTACGAACTGTTCGTTTTACAGGAGCTTTAACTTTAACCCATAACGGCACAAGTTTAATCTTACCTGGTGGTGCAAATATCACCACAGCGGCAAATGACACTGCAATATTCCGTTCGCTAGGTTCAGGTAACTGGCTATGTATTGAGTATAAGAAACAATCTGGCGTTGCAGTCATTGCATTTAATGGCGGCACGGTTACTACTGACATCATCGTACCTGATGAGGCTTATGACGCAACCAACTGGAATGCTAACTTAGAAGTCCCTACTAAAAACGCAGTCAGAGACAAGATAGTCGCAATGGATGCCGCAGCAGTAACGGTAACTGGCAACCAAAGTATAGATGGTGATAAGACATTCAGTGGCGATGTTCTAATTAATGGCGATTCTTTGCTTGGCTACGCAGCAGGCGCTGGTGGCGCAGTCACGCAGGCAACTAGTAAATCTACTGGCGTTACGCTGAATACCCCCACAGGCAGGGTTACGATGCACAACGCCTCATTAGCCAATAATGTCACCGCTAGTTTCACTTTAACCAACAGTAAAATTACTGCCAAATCAGTTCTTGCTCTGACATTTGTGAGCGGCTCAATGACAGCAGGCGGCTATATTTTATCTGTTGAGGCTGGTGTTGGCGCAGCAGTGATTTCTATCAGAAACGTAAGTGGCGGCGCACTTGCAGAAGCAGCACAGATTAACTTTGTAGTGCTTAGTGGGGAAACAACATAATGGCTAAAGTAACCGATTATGGCGCTGTATGTGATGGCGTTACCGATGATACTTTAGCGGTACAAGCAGCGATTGATGATGACCAGTTAATTGAGTTCCCTATTGGCAAATGTATTATCACAGCGCCTTTATGTATTAATAAGCCAGTCGTTATTCGTGGTGTCGGCAGACATTTAAGTACGCTCAAGCACCTTAACACCAATATGAATATGCTTAATATCACTACCGATGGCGGGGTTGATATTAAAAACATGGCATTTTCCGCACCCATAAATGCTACTGGTGGGCATGTGATTAACCTCACTGGCGACACAGTCAATGCCTTCTCTACGATTAAAGACTGTCTGTTTTATGGTGGCTGGAATCAGTTTTACACCACAGCCGCTTATGCGTGGATAGCAGACGGTAATTATCACTATGGCTATGTGAATACAGGCATACAGGTAAGGAATACCTATAACGCTGATTGGGGCGATTCTACCGTTACCAACACCGTCATGTCAGGCGGTGCGGCTAACTCGACTTCAATCTATCAAAGTTCTAGCGGTGGACTACGTATCGTCAATAATAAGCTCTTAGGCGGGGCTTACGCTTACCGTTATGCACCTACTGGCAACGAACTAACGTCAGACTTAATCATTGCCAATAACTCAATCGAGAATCAAACGGTAGCCGCTATGCGCTTTACCACTGCCAATCAAGGGGCTGTGTTAGCCAACATTGTCATTAATGCTAATCAGTTCATGAATCAGCCTATTGTGGTTGCAATGGATAGTCCACACAGGTTTATGTCAAGAATCGTCATTAGTGACAACTCAATGAGCGTAGTAAGTCAGTACGGCATTATCCTGACCAATGTTGAGGATTTTATCGTCAGTAACAACCAAATCACTGGCAACGGTGTAAACGGTATAGCTATCGGTTCGGCTAGTCAGAACGGCAAAGTTACTGGCAATAGGACTAAAGGCTTTTCAACAGGCATTGTTAACAGTTCATCATCTACAGTAGTGATTAATTAGGATAATTATGGAAACAACATTTTTAGCCAAACTCAGTGCATGGTTCTGGACTATCGTGCCTGCCGCTATTGGCTCTGCCTTATCACTCTATCTCGGTAAAGAAAAGACAGCGTTAATGACGAAGGTTGAGCTGTTGCTGGTATTTTTATTCGGCATCAGCATTGCTCACTTCTTGGGTGGTGCAGCAATTGTTTATCTTGGGGTAACAGCCCCAATTATTGCAGACGCGATTAAATTCACTGTTGGTTTAGTTGGCATGGCAATCCTTTCACATGTATTAGAGCAAAGCCCTTTAGTTGTAACTGCTTTGCGTAAAAAATACTTTCCTGGGGGTGATTGATGGTTTATCTACTCTTATTCATCGTAAGCCTCGGTCTCATTTTCTCTACCAAAATTAATACTGACAATACGCTAAAACTACTTGGCATTGGATGTATGGCAGTAGGTGCACTAGCCAGCTATGAGAAAACGCCAAGCATATTAATCGTCATTGGTGCGGTTCTATATATTTTATCAGAACTGATTGCTGCTTATTTCGGTAAGCATAAGCGCAGAAGCTACGACAAGGTTACCAGTGGATGAATTTCAGCTACTAGAGGACTACTTCAACCACATGGTAGGTAAAACTATTATTGGCGTAGGAATAATCAATGATGAGTTCACCTTCAAGCTGGATGATGGTTCGGTAGTGACCCTGTTTAGCGAAAACGATTTGTCTTTGAACGTCACTTATACAAACTGAAAGGTTATATGCCAATTAAGCATTTGGTGATACCAGACGTGCAAGCAAAAGATGGAATAGATTTTAAGTATTTAACCGCGATTGGTAATTACATAGTAGCCAAAAAGCCTGACGTGATTATATGCGGTGGAGACTTCGCTGACATGGAGAGTTTAAGCTCGTATGACAGAGGCATGAAGTCATTTGAGGGCAGAAGCTACAACAAAGATATTTGGGCGGCTAGAGAGGCTATGGATGCACTCCTGACCCCTTTATTCAATGAGCAGGCTAGGTTAGTAAAGAATAAAGAAAAACGCTATAAACCACGCATGGTTTTAACACTTGGCAACCATGAAAACCGAATCAACCGAGTAATCAATGAAGACCGAAAACTTGAAGGCTTAATCTCTACTGATGACCTTCCATACCAAGACTTTGAAGTTATCCCATTTTTGCAAGTAGAAACAATTAATGGAATTGCCTACTCGCATTATTTCACTAGTGGGGTGATGGGAAGGCCAATTACAACGGCTAACGCACTACTTACCAAAAAACACATGAGCTGCTTTGCCTTCCACCAACAAGGCAGACAAATAGCTTATGGCAGACGTGCAGATGGTACAGAAATGACAGCGATTATCTGCGGTAGTTGTTATGAGCATGACGAGGCTTATATGGGGCCACAAGGCAATCAGATATGGCGCGGATTTTACATGCTTCATGATGTAGTAGATGGGGCTTGCGATGAAATGGCTGTTTCAATTAAATACGTAAAGGAAAATTACTTATGAAATATTTTATAGCTGCATTAACAGTATCAGAGGCCGCCTTAATTGGCGGTTTTTTATTAATAGCATCAGCATTTCCTGCTCATGCAGGCACAGCATGTGATGAGTGGGCTAACTTTGCCAAGATTGTGACTTACAAAGGTCGTGATTCTGGCATTCCACGCGAAACTGCTAAAGATAATGCTGTACTTTTTAGCCCTAATCCTAGCGAGAATGTAATCGCATTAACATGGATTGATTACGTTTATGACAACCCAGATATTGGGCCAGTTGAAGTTTGGCACAGTGTTTATGCACAATGCTTAACAACCTCAGGCGTATGAAAGAGCCTAAATACCTTTCCCTAGCGCGTAGCCATATTGGGCTAAAAGAGCTTACTGGTAGCAACGACCACCCACTTATTTTAAGTGCATGGGTTAAGTTAAACGCTGGCTGGTTGTACAAAGAAGCATGGTGTGGACTTGGTGTTGGATATTGCTTAGATGCATTTGGATACGCTATTCCTAAAGCATTTTATCGAGCTAAGGCTTGGTTGGATTGGGGTGAAAGACTTGACGAGCCTTGCTTGGGTTGCGTGGTGATATTTGACCGCAAAGGCGGAGGGCATGTTGGTTTCCCTATAGCTAAAGACCATGCTGGCAGATTGCGTGTATTAGGCGCTAATCAAAAAAATCAGGTTTCGGTAGAACCATTTGAAACCAAGCGCGTACTCGGCTACAGAATGCCATTTGGAGTACCTACTAGAACACCATTACCAGTTGTTTCTAACGCAGACGCAGCATCAGAAAACGAAGCGTGATGTGTATAGAAAAACGCATTCTATCGACACATTCTGAAAATATGTACACAAAATAGGATTTTATCGACATGAAAACACTTTTAATCTTACTCGCACTATCTCTAACAGCTTGCCCAAGTGTCGGCACAATTGCTTCTTATATGCCTACAGCAGAATGTGGCAAGGTTTTATATGACCGAGATAATGAGCGTGAAGCCGGTAAAGAAATAATCATCCACGCAGTATGCCCTAAATAATGTCTGATTTTATAAACACGGTAAAGCCATCTAAGGCTGAAATCAAAAAGGATGCAGAGCCGCAAAGGGTTCATCTATTTGATTTATTACATGTTGTTGTTTTACTCGATGATAAAGACAGACTTACTAAGCCATATAAAGTGAGGCTTGATTTAGATGAGTTTGAAATCCCTGAAGGATTCGAGACTGATTACAGTAGCGTACCTCGCTTACCTGTAGTTTATTTATGGCTTGGTGGACGAGGCAAACGAGCTGCTGTTGTGCATGATTATATCTATCGTCAAGGCCGCTATCCTCAATCTGTTTGCGATGATTATTTCTACCTTTTATTACGTTATACAGGCGTAGATAGATTATCTGCATGGGCATTTCTAAGAGGCTTACGAATCGGTGGGTTTAAAGCCTATGAGAAATACGCAATGGCACGCAAAGAAGTAGCCAAGCAAGTATGAAGCTCACCATATTACTACTTTGCTTATGCGTTGTGATTGCTTTCAGCTTTCATGTAGATAAGCAGAATCCGAATGAGAAGTTAAATTCACTATTAAGAACTGGAGTTTGCTAGTGACCCACATAGATATTAAAGGCAGGACATGGCATGAGTTTACCTGCTCATATCTGCATCCGCTAGATGATCAAAAGTTAAGTTTCACGATATGGGCAATTGATTTTGCAGACGCACAAGAACGGCTTAAGTTCATTGGTGAAGTTGGCATCGTTGATGGAAAACTAGAGAAAGTTATTAATTGTTAGGAGTAAAGAATGACCAGAATCACACATTACAGAAACGCAATATTGATTATCTTGGTTGCCTCAATTATCGGCATATCAACCGCTTATGCAGCACTGTATTATATTGATGGCACGAAAATTACAGTTAATGGCATACCTGCTGGCTTAACGGCTAAAGAACGCGCTAAATTAAAAACAGTTAACACTCAATCTGTTAGTGAGGCTTTATGTGTTCCGCAATGTGACCAGTTAAATAAAGCGGCAGCTAAGTCCAAGATTAAAGCAATTGTTCTTGCTGAAACTCCGCCTGTCGTTATTCCTCCAGTGGTCGTTCCTCCTGTAGTGCCTCCAACTAGCCTAATGCCATTTGTAGATAAGACTAAATATATCACACCAGCAGTTGGCTATAATGATTTGCGTGTACGAAACACCAGTGAGCAGCCTACCAATAAAGATGGTAGCTTCAGGATTAGTTGTTTAGTCAGTCACATGAATAACGATGACCCTTTACTTTATCCTAATCAAGAAGGCCGCGCACATCCACATACTTTCTACGGTAACACTAATGTTAAACACAACACTAATTTAGACACGCTTTCAACAGTAGGCAATAGCACCTGTGATGGTGGCATTATGAATCGTTCAGCCTATTGGCATCCAACTATGGTAGCCCCCCAAGGTGTACCTGTACTAGCTGATGGTGGAGCTATCTTCTACTACAAACACGGGGCTTTACCAGCTACAAGTATTAAGTCACCACCTAAAGGCTTACGCATGATTGCTGGCAATATGCATGCTAAGACAGCAGGAGAGGCTAAATCAACCATATTCTGGTGTATTAACATTGCATTGCAACATAGCAATGGCATGGGTAAGTTGAGAAATATCCCTGCATGCGGTACAGATACATTCTTGCAGATGATTACTACCTTTCCGCAATGTTGGGATGGCAAGAATTTAGACAGTCCAAATCATCAAGACCATATGGCTTATCCGGTAGAGAATAAATGCCCGACTACTCATCCAGTGCCTATTCCTGAAATATCACTTAACCTGAATTACAAAGTGCCTAGTGGTGGTACTGGTAAATGGCGGTTATCTAGTGACAACTATGAATGGAACGGTAGCAATGCAGGTTATAGTGGTCATGCAGATTGGGTAAATGGATGGGATCAGCCTTTCCTAGATGGCATCGTTAAGAATTGCATCAATGCGGTAAAAGACTGCCATGCTCATTTATTGGGAGACGGAAGGATGTTTTACCGTAACTAGGAACCACACATAATATTTACACACAAACGCACAGGGCCAGCGGCTATTCTAGAAATTGGGTGCCGGCCCCGGGCACCATCACTATTACATTAAGTTTCATTCACAATGAAATATTAAGTAAATATAAGCACTTATGCAATTAGTCATATCATAGTATTGCACTCACAATGTAATAAAACTACTATGACGTTTCACTCAATTTACACACGGTTTTACACATGGCGAGCATCAAGCCTCACCCAAAAGGTTATCGGGCATTTGTCTGTGTAAACTATATCCGCGATTCATCTATTCACCGGACCAAGCGTGAGGCTGAAATATGGGCCTCGAGACGAGAGACTGAATTACAGCAAGAAGCTAAGACACCAAACAATCGCCATACATTAAAGAAAGCTCTCGAGCGTTATCGTGATGAAGTTTCGCCAAATAAGCGTGGATTTCGTTGGGAATTTCTAAGGCTTAATGCTTTCCTGCGCAGTAGCCTTCCTGTTGATAAACCGCTTTCTCATTGCACGTCTGATGAAATAGGTAAGTTTCGGGATGAGCGATTAAAGACAGTTGCTAAAAGTACGGTCCTGCGCGAGCTAGGTTTATTGTCTTCAGTATTGGAAGAAGCCAGGCGTGAATGGAAGTGGATTCAGGTTAACCCGGTTGGTGATGTTAGAAAGCCAAAAGCACCGGACCACAGAAATGTATTAATTACTAATAAACAGGTCCGCTTGATGTTGAAAGCGTTAAATTACTCTCGAAATAAGCCTGTCAGGTCAATTTCCTGCGCCTGTGCGCTGTCTTTCTTGCTGGCCCTACGCACTGGTATGAGAGCAGGTGAGATATGCGGTTTAACGTGGGCCCGGGTGCATGATGATTATTGCATCCTGCCTAAAACCAAGACAACACCACGTAACGTGCCTCTGTCTAAAAAATCCAAATTGATTATTGAGCGTATGAGAGGCTTTGATAAAACGCTTGTATTTGGCATTAAAGCGAATACCTTAGATGCGTTATTTAGAAAAGCTAGGAATAGGGCGGGCCTAGAAGGTTTTACTTTTCATGACAGCAGACATACAGCAGCGACATGGATAGTGAATAATACTGATGTTAACGTACTCGAGCTTTGTAAGATGTTTGGCTGGTCCGACCCGAAACAGGCCATGATCTATTTCAACCCGAGCGCTAGTGACTTGGCGAAGAAGTTATAGCCAATACTCGGTCCACCTCACTAATCGGAATCATTCCAGCATCATTAAGACGCAGTTTACCGGACCGGACCATAGTTCTGATAGTCGGCTCTGATTTATCCAGCATCTCTGCCGCTTGCTTTTGTGTTACATGCAAGGGCCTTGGATGTGATTCAGCATATATCTGTACGGCCCTTAAAGCAGTTTCTAATACTTGTTCCATATTGTTTCCTATGTCAGCTACTTGTGAGGCGTTGAGGCTCATTGATTAGGCTTAATGGCTTGTATCAAATTCATAAGCTGAACTATTGCTGCATTCATTGGCGTTGGTGTTGGGTGTGTATCTATGCTATGAATGTTGTCTTGGCAATACTTGTATATTTTGTTAATAGCTTCGGCTTGCTGTGCTATGGTGGTTCTAGATTCTCTATACAAATCCCTAAATTCTTTGCGCCCACGAACAGCCCTAATATAATTGTTCGCTGAGCGTTGTAACTCTTTCCGCAACGCTTCTATAGTGGCTGCTTGGCGCTTGTAAGCGGCTAGGTATGCTTCAAATGCAAATGTTTGACGGTCAGCATCTTGCCAGCCTAGATGTATGGCAACTGGTTGATACATTTCATTTAGCCACTTTATTCCCTTGCCTGTAAGTGGAAATTGAGCCTCAAACTGTTCTCTTATATCTTGCTCATTCATGGCTTAAATCCTAAACTCTGGTTAAGTTGGTAAAATCTCTTGAGGGCATCCATGTGCAATCAACCCATGAGCCATCAGGTGTTTTAATTTGTATCATTGCCATATCACCCACATATTCACTATGGTCATCTTCTTCAATAGGCCAGCCACAATACATGGTAAATTCTTGCCCGATTAACTCTGCCATGCCAGCTTTCAAGTCATCCGTTCTTACTGGCTGGAATACACCTTTGTAATTTGCGTGTTGTATTAATTTCATGGGAATCCTTAAAAATCTATTTTGTTCATTCGGTAGCAGGGTTATATCTGCGGTGTGGCATCTTCACGGGTTTTAAGAGCGCGAATCTCGTTGGTTATTTGCCTTCTTTCGTAGGCGTGTTCTGTATATGCAAGGGCGATATTAAGTGCATCTTCCAAAGCCTCATTCACTGAGTAGTATCTATTGACCTGCAATCCGCAAGCGCTGCAATTTAATGTTCCTTCCAAGTCGCTGTGGATAGATGTTTCGATGTATTTTCCATTGCCACATGAGCAGGGTTGATTAAGCCTATCTTCCATATGCCTTCTCCACGGGTAGCGCGGTCATTCCACGCTCAATCTAATTAACAAAATAACGCTTTAATACTTCCTATCTAAATGTGCGGTGTATCATGCACCAACTCCAAATTGACCATTGTTCCTAGACTCTTCTGACTTTTCTTCTTCTTCAATCTTTATCGCTGCTTCAATATCAGAATCTAAATTTAATGTAGAGGCTGCATATACGAACCATTCTTGATTGTTGGCATTATGCTTATCACGCAACCACCGATACCTCTCAGCATCTCTCTTATCCTGTATAGAATGCTCTGCTTGTTGTTGGCGTAGTGATTCAATATCATCTTTATGGCATGTGATACTAAATGTACTGTCTTTACCAATAGCAAATGTTGCAACCATCATTCCATCCTCCCAACTCGTTTTATTTGGGCATGGACTAAAGTCTTCATCTTTTATATTCATCATCTATCCTTTAATATCAATTAGAGCGTTTATCGCCCTGTAACACATATCAGCACCAACACCTTCGGCAACACCATAATGTTTTTCTGCATGAGCTTTTTTATCAAGGCATATTTGTGCCGCCTTCTCATAGGCTTCATTAACAGATTGAGATGGTGGGGCTGTGAATAGTGGAATTGGTTTTGCATCTAATGCGCCATCGTAACTATCAATGTGATTCTGTGCTTCAACCTCTGTGCGGTAAATAGCACTAAACCTATTCAGCGTTCCGTCTAGGTTGCCTATCCCCCATCTAACTGGCTCAACAGGCGCGCTATTTGTCTCGATAGAATTAGCATTATTGGATTTATGAGCTAAAATAAACAATTCTGTTGTTTGTGCTAACCTATCTTCAAAATAAAAATGATGTTGATACATACCATTGGCGCTTGGTAAAACATCCACTTCTATTTCTTCTGTAATTGCTTGATGCTCTATAGGCTCATTATTGGTTTGAGCATTGACAGCATCTATAAAGGCGCGGAGTTGGGATACGTCTTTAAATACTATTTCACCGTAATCACGTTTTTGCAATGACTTAGCATTTATAAATTGCGCACCGCATTTTTCAGCTATCTCTATTAAGTCGCTAGTATTATCATTAGTCATGGGTTAGCCTAGAATGGAATATCAGGGTCTTGTTCATCAGGTTGCATGTCTTGACGTTGCGCGCTACTCGTTGATGCGCCTTTAGCCCCTAATAGCGTTACATCGCTCACACGAAGCTCTAGGCTGTACTTTTTAGAGCCATCCTTAGCTTCATATTCCCGATTCGTTAACTCGCCTGTAATGCCTATCCGTGTTCCTTTCGTGAGGTAAGACGCGATAGTTTCACCACGCTTACCCCACATGTTGCAATTAAGCCAAGTAGTTACCTGTTTATCACCATAGCCACTTTGTAGGGCTACGCTAAACTGTGTAACTGCATCTCCACTAGGCGTGTATCTGACTTCTGCATCTTTACCACCTAGATTTACTATTGCATTTAATACGTTCATTTATGCCATCACTTTCATTTCATCTCTTGCTTTGATTAATGCGCTACGTTCTTTACTATTAAACAAAGACCATAGCGCGGTTTTTTCTTCTGCATCTACTAAGTTATTGCTATCTGATAATTCACCTAGCAAGCCATAAGCTTCTTGAGGGTTACCCATCACGGCCTTTACATCATCTGCAATTTCTCTAAGCAAGTTTTGCATATCTACACTTAATGATTCCATTGCGCCCATGGTGCCGGAACTTCCACTACCAGCTTTATAAACGCCGTGAATTAACTTCTCACCCTGAACTTCTTTTTCTTCTGCAATAGATGCCAAGCCTTCTTCACCTTCGATGTTGACGTGATGAACGGCAGCATCCAACCTGTCCCTTCTAGGCCAGTATTTCGCGGCCTGTTTTACACAAGTTTTTTTAATCATCTCTTCGTTATCGGTTACCCACGGACACTTTTTTGAATTGTCTTTCATGTAAGCTTTCCAGGCAACCGATCTATCGCGTATTTCATAGACTTTGTTTATCGGCATGGCGTGAGTTAAATAGTCGTTTGTATCGGTCTTAACAACCACATACACGCCTATAATTTCACCCCTGATAGTCTGATTATCAAATGGGTTGAATTTGTGCTCTGGCGGCTTATCAATATCATTTAAAGTGAACATATCGTTATCTCTCACAATGACCGCTTGACCCCATTTAATAGCCCCTGTCTGCTGTGCTAGGTGCATTATTCCCATGTAACTAATATCAAGACATACCTTGTCATCACGCGGCACTAGGTAAGCTTGTTTAGTGGCTGGGTTAAGACTTATTCCAATAGCTGCAACGTTAGTGATAGCGGCTTGTAAACTAGCCTTGTTACGCATTGCAATACCGGCTAGGTAATCATTGCCATTTAGCAGCTGCAAGGCAAAGTTAGCTTCTCTATCAAACTCAATAGAATCATCCACACATACCTTTATGAAGGTGTCTTTTTGTGCGTTAACTAGTTGTGTTAATTCAGTGCTCATGCTTAATCCCAATCCCTATGTGCATAAGGTCTATACATATTCATAATCAAGCGTTCTTTGCTTGGTGGTATGTATTTAGTGGTAGGTCTATTAGTGCCAAATACAAAGTTAATAATCATGTTTAAATAACGCATTACAAAATCCTTTCTTGTTCATTCGGTTCGTTAAGTTTTCTCTACGGAGTGGCATCTTCAATTTTCCTTGCTACAGGGTCAATGCAAGCTCGTCCAGTCTCTTTCAGCTTTGCATCGTCTAAACTTTTTACGTGAAGTATTTCTGACAGCATTTTATTTACTGTTACATGCATGTTTTCTCTTAGGGAATCTTTCAACGCACCACTAATATTTACAAGATGTTGTTTCATTTGCCCTTCAAAGTCTTTCGCTGCAAGTTCTGTCATAAACCATTCAGCACGTGTCACTCCGCTGTAAACGCTTTCAGATAACTTACCTTTGGCATCTACTTTTTGATTCCAGTAGCCACCTATTAAACGTTCAAGTTCTTTACTTATAGATGTAGGACTGCCTGCCGCTTCGCCCCATGAAGTTGTTTTCTGATATTCACGATGAAACCCGTTTTCGATTGCTTCGTTAATAGCCTTAGATATTTGCTCATTAGCTGTTGCTACAAAAATAGCATCCAAACGTTTAGTAACTTCTCTTGCAACCAACTTACTTAAATCGGTTTCATTCGTTAAGTTGTTGGCAACCTCTGCAATAACTCCACTTTCAATTCTTTCTTGATTCAATTCCATTTTTTTCTGCCCTCTCAATTTGGTAGCGCGCAACTTAAACGCTGGATAAAATTACAAAAGAAAAACCCAATCCAATCCAAAACAAACTAGCTATCAAGCACACCTTCCTACGTCTATTCTTAATATGCTTATCTCTTATTTGCGCCCAGCCTATACAGTGAGGTGTAATAGGGGATAGTAAGTTTTCAGTAGACTTTTGTTTATCAAGGTCAATTAGTAACACTGGAAAAATACAGCCTTCACTAGGTTTTAACGCTTCCATATCAATACCTCTCAATCACTACAAACAAATTCATTAATGTTCATTAATTAAATCGCAACATCCTCTGCATCGCTGCATCTTGACGGCTTAGAGTAAGGTCATTGCGTCTATGAAAGGCTCTCAGATACCCGCTATCATCATGATTTCTTAAGCCACAATGTCTGCACTCTTCGTACTCTTCAAGCACGTAACCTTGTTCGTCACTTGTCCTACCGTGTGAACTCCAATCATGTCCAAACACCACGCAAGTTAACTCTTTAAATCGACTAATTTGTTTCATCTCAATATCTCCTGTCATGTGCCACAAATTCAAATTGGTCTACATCAACACGCTTTACATATCCCTGTTCAGCTACTAGCGCATCCTCTGCGTCTTGCATAAAGTCTTTCTGTGCTTTGGCGTATATTTCCAGTGCTTGCTTCAAGTCAAATATCGCATCGGCTTGGTCTACTGGACTGGCATCGAGCACTGCACGTAAAGCTGGTAGCGCGCTGATTAGGGCATCAATCAAATAATCATCATCAGCAAAATATGCTTCCATCAGCTCTTGTGCTTTGGCTTCAATATCAACTTGATTAGGTTCGTAAATCATGTTCTTCCACCCATACGGCGCATTGCCGCAATTTCTGCTACAGGGTCAACCATGCCAGCACAAGCATTTACACAATCAACTATGCGTTGAGCGTTATCCTCACCAAGCCTCATATTTCCACTGCATGATGATGGACATGTGGTTGCTATCTCTTTTCCTTCGCCATGTATTTCGTGGTAACAGCTATTTTTATAAAACGTCCACGGCTCTTGTGAATGTGCACTTGCCACGGGTAGCGCGATTGTTTCTACCTCGCTCGAATGACCATTAGGGATTTTGCCCTCATGTTTTTCATATTCACTCTCTTGGTAATAAGCACCAGTAAGTTTGTGTTCGTCGTTCATCTCGTATCCCTCAAAAAGAAGCGGCTAGGCTTCGTATCTAAAACAACCAGCTCACCCACTTTGCCGCTATAACGTACTGCTCTGGAGAACCTAAAATCTTGTATTGCTTTCTTTGCTCGGTGTAGTCCGCGCCCTAAAGCAGCTCGCATTCAATTGCCGTCATCCCGAATCAACTAATAATTTGCCGATGTGTAATTAAACCACAGGTTGAATTAGATTGCAAGCATTATTTAAACCTAGAGTTGATATTTATATTTAGACGAAAAAAAACCAGCCGAGGCTGGTAGAGTAGAAATTAGTCAGTTAGCAGTTAGCGCGTTCCCAAAGGTCTTTCATTTTGGCATCCTCTACAGTCTGCCATTGCATGTTTTTAGGTGTGTCTAAGCCACCACAAGCCAATGGCTTAATATGGTCGATGATATAACCTTCACAACGGCCTTTATAGCGTCCATTAGCAGGGCAGGGGTTCTCTAACTTGAACTGCTTAATTGCGTGATAGCTACGTTTTTGTTTGGCATCAACTGGTAGATTAAATGCCAATAATAATAGAATTAAAACTAATTTCATTAGGTTGGACAGCGCCAAACATCTAACATCGATTTGTAAATTAATAATACTGCATGTTCATGTCTTTGTTCTGGGTTGGAAGCAAGATATTTTTTTACGACATCGAAACCTTGACCATGTTTATATCCTTCAGGTAAGCATAAATAAGAAATGGTATGAGGCTTTCTTTTCTCAACCTCAGCTTGACCTATTTCAGCTGCCTTGTAGAAGCCTTGACCATCGATTACTCCCATAATGTAATACATCCACCCCTTGTTGGCGCTATCTTCGTTAATCCAATTATGCAACTCATTTCCTGTCATTGCATAACTGCTTGAGCTGAACATTAACATCAAAGCAAACATTATATTTTTCATGATTTAGATTTTGCCCTTAATTTTGGATTTGATACCCTATCATCTGGTTTATCAATGTTATATAAATTATTACAGAAAGTTAAAACATCGTCCTGGTGATCCGTAGTCATACCCCTATAAAACATCAATAATTGCCTCTCAAGCTCATTTTCTACAGTAAGTACATTATTGCCTAGTAATTTATCAATCGTAGTTTCTAGGTGCTTTGCTATCAAAATGGCATTGCTTCTAGATATCTTCCCTGTTCTTATCCATTTAGTAACGGCATTGTCAGACACTTCGCACTTCTCGGCTAACCAAGTTTGCGTCTTTTTCAATTCCTTCAATCTGCTTTTTATGTACGTTCCTACTTCATTTGACATGTAAATAGTCTTTATTTTTTTTGAAGGCGAATAGCATGGCATGTAGCTCATCTGTTTAAAACAAACCTGTGGTTTAAAAACTGCTTGCACTTAATATAAACCTGTGGTTTAATATTAGGCATGGATAACACTCAAATTTTACCAATACAAAAAGCCGCAGACAAATTAGGGGGCGTTTCAGTGCTTGCCGAAAATTTCAATATATCTGTGCAAGCTGTATATAAATGGTTCAAGCAAGTACCAGTAAAACGCTGTAAGCGAATAGAAGAGCTTACTGGCGTAACGCGTAAAGAATTAAGACCAGACATTTTTTAACCTAGTTGTTTTTGATGTGAGCAGTATATTTTTTTGTGCTAAAAAGGGGTACTCAAGTGAACTCAAAAATTAAGAGCGCGATTGAACAGGGTGAGTTAACCCTAATTAATCCAGCACCTAAAGTCTCTATTCCACTAGATTCTGTAATGAAGCAAAAGACGCTATTAGGCGCAATAAACCTATGTATTACAGAATCAGGCATAGAAGATAAAAGTATTTACCTGACACTTGGTATTGATGCTGGACATTTCTCAAACCTACGCAAAGGCATTGGACACTTCCCAACAAACAAGCTGAACGACTTATGCGATTTATGTGGTAACGAAGCACCTTTGCAATGGTGGGCTAACACAAGAGGGTATGGCTTAGTACAAATTGAAACAGAAACACAGCGCCTACTTCGGATTGCGCATGATGAGTTGGAAGAGGCCGAGAAAGAAAACGAATTGCTTCGCAAACTTCTCATGGGGAAAGCCGCATGAACATCCTAATCACAATATCCGCTGTTATCGGTTTCATTTTTATCTGGTGCACTGTTGCTGGTTTTTTTGCACATCAATTATTCAGGTTCAGTAAGTGGCTAAGTTAATCAATCTAGCAGAGTTTGTATGTCAGTTATGTGCGGTAACCAACATTAAAGGAAATGAGTGAATCGTGGATACGTCAAAGTATGGCGAAAAATTGAGGATAGCGGGCTTATCCAGTTACCAAACACGCTCGCTCTATTTATGCACTTACTTCTAAACGCCACTCACAAAAATAAAAAGGTTGGCACGCCTACGGGAGTGATTGAGATTCAGCGTGGGCAGTACATAAGCGGTCGTATTGCATTAGCGGCGAGATTAAAGCAAACACAGCAACAAATCAGAACATCTCTAAAAAGATTAGAAGAACTGCAAATAATAACCATCAAATCAACCAACAAATTTAGCGTATACACCATTGAAAATTATAACAAATATCAAGATGAACAAATAGCAGATAACCAGCAAGACAACCAACAGAGAACCAACAAACAACCAGCAGATAACCAACAAACAACCACTAAACAAGAATTAAATAATTTAAACATTAAAGAATTAAAACAAGGGCGCACAAAAAAACCGTTTGTGCTTCCTGATTGGATTAACAAGGAACATTGGGATATTTGGCACATGCAACCTAAACGCAAAAATCTTTCTACAGAGCAAAAAGAATTGGCAGTTAAACAGCTGCAAGCATGGAAAGAAAAAGGCATTGATTACGCGAAAGCACTAGAGGCAAGCGCAACTAACAACTGGCAGGGATTGTTTGAACCGAAGGCGAATTTTTCAAATGGCAAACCGAACATTGAAGAGCAGAACAAAAAATCTACAGCAGAAGCAAAACTTAAATTATTTGGCGTACAAGAAAAGGATGTGACCGATGAAGCAACAAGAATTTGACAATTTTTGCGAACTGCTTGGTGTGGTTTCTGAGCAGTACGGTAAGCCAATATCAACCGGCGCAATGATGTTGTACTGGCAAGGCTTGATTAACCATGACTTTGAAGCGGTCAAGGTTGCGCTATATCGCCATATACAAAACCCTGACAACGGTATGTTCATGCCAAAGATTGCGGACATTATCCGCATGTTGCAAGGCTCAACACAAGACAGCGCATTCAATGCTTGGTCGAAAGTTGATAAAGCAGTTAGACAAGTTGGCACTCAAGTAAGCGTAGTGTTTGACGATCCAATTATTCATCAAGTCATTAGCGATATGGGCGGCTGGCTATCGTTTGGTACTAAAAGCGAAGATGAATGGCCATTTGTAGCAAAAGAGTTTGAAAACCGCTACAGAGGCTTTAAGGCGCGTAATGAAGTCATTGAATACCCTAAGTTGCTAATTGGATTATATGACGCGCAAAACTTACCCAATGGCTACAAAACTACACCACCAATTTTGATTGGCGACAAAGAAAAAGCACAACAAGTTCTGATAGGCGGCACTGACAAGCCGGCTCTGCAATTTACTGAACAATCGGAATCAACATTTAAGCAACTATCAGCGATTGGCGGTAAACCATGAGATTCGCACATGAAGCATTGGAGGCTAGAGGGTGAGGAATATTTTTATGATTATTAGGGCGTGGCAATTAAGTTACGCGCTACTCGTTGGGAGGGCATGTGAGTAATCGGTTAAATATTCTTAAAGAATCGTTGGTTAAGAAACAAGCCAACTTCGATTTAAAGTTTCAATCCCACCTGGATGACGTTAAGTCGGCAAACGGTCAACCATTAAACGACAAGCGCAATGGACACAAAACATTGTCGCGCTGGGATAGGCAAGACGAATCACTACGCAATCTTAATGCGTCAATCAAAAAAACTGAAGCTGCCATTGATAGAGAAGAAAGCAAGCTGGCCTATGTGAGTATGTTTGATGTGCCTAAGTGCTTGGTTGATTTTCTTGCTGCTGGAAAAATTACCCAGTGGAAAAAACATCCTAATTTCTTTTTTGTGAACGGAGTTGAAAAGGCAAGGATTCACGTCTTAGATGACGGCACAATTGCTCATAGATACATCAAAGAAATCCCATCACAAGAGCAATACGCAATCTTTCGGGATGTATTCAATGCAGCCATGCAGATACAGCGTGATGCCACGATGCAACGAATCCCTCTCTCACCTAATGAACAAGAAGAGGTTTTAGATGTGTCCTGACTGCTCTTCTAACACTGGAAGCTACAACACTAGCTGCAAAGGATGTATGCGTAGATGGTACAGCATACTAAAAGATGAAAACCACAAGAAAATGTTAGCAGATGCAATGAAAGAGAAGTTTAAATGAATAGGAGGACACGATGATTAAAGTTGGTGATTTGGTGTGTGTTACAAAGTCTACATCATGCTGTAAAAGAACTGACGGCATCGGTACGCACTTTATTGTGCAGGGGAAAGTTAATATTTCAGGACATTGTTCTTATTGTAAAGAAGTGTACAACGCGGTTGCATTGATCCCCGACTTAGCAATGTATGGAGGGTACGACATTAATCGCTGCATAAAAATAGACCCACCAGCACTACAAGATGAAACCACAACAGAGAAAGAGTTGGCGTTATGAGATACATAGTTAACCACGGTGAATACGGAACAGGTGGATATTACATATCTGACGAGTCAGACAAAGGCAGAGATATTTGCGGAATAGTGGCAAAGATGTTTGATGGTGACGCTGAGAAAGCAAAACAAATGGCAATCAAGATTTGCCAGTTACTTAACCAAGATGATCGAGCAGAGAAAGAGTTAGCACTGTGATCGAATACGACCTTACCGCTAGCAATCGTCCAGGCTTAAACGCACGTCTAGATGCTTTAAACACGACAGCAACTGTTTGGCATGTGTCGGTTAAGCCTAAGAAGAGTAAACGCTCTCTAGACCAAAACGACCGTTACTGGAAGCTAATCACAGAGTTTGGCAACTTTTGCGGTTATGACAAAGACGAGATGCACCAAGAAATAGGGCGCAGGTTTCTAAGCTATGAGAAAACCATTAACGGACAGATTAAGCAATTCGTCAAGTCCACAACAAAGTTAAACACGGCTGAGATGGTAGAGCTACAGGAAAAGGTCGAACGAGTTGCAGCACAGCAGGGGTTCGTATTCGATGAGTAAATTAACTCAAAGCGCCCGTGATGAGCATTGCACAATCAGAGTGCCTGGTGTGTGCAACCACAATCCTGAAACAACAGTACTAGCTCATTTGAGTGGTATTCGTTATCGGCATGGAGTAGGGCGCAAGGTGGCTGACATTTTTGGCGCATTTGCCTGTAGTGCATGTCATGACTGTGTTGATGGCAGGGTGCGCTCAAGGTACACGAAAGACCAGTTAAGACTAATGCACTTAGAGGGCGTGATTGAAACTCAAATGCTACTTATGGATAAGGGCTTGTTATGAGAGTGCGCGCCCGCAAAGACTTTAATCACACAGACATTGTAGGCACATTTCGCGCTTGTGGTTGCTCGGTATTAGATACCGCCTCACTTGGTAAAGGTGCGCCAGATATTATTGTTGGCTTACACGGGCATAACGTACTGGTTGAGATTAAAGATGGCAAGAAGCCGCCAAGCAAAAGAAAACTCACACCTGATGAAGCAGAATTTGCCAGAGCATGGAATGGCGCATATCGAATTATTAACAGCGTAGATGCAGCAATTCAATTAGTAAAGGAGTTAAGCCAATGAAACTAACAGCACACAATATCCAGCAAAAGATGGATAAACGACTGCGTTACAACATCATTTTGAAGAGCATGAAGAAGCCAATTACAGCTAAACAATTAGAGCGTGTTCATAAGACCAAAAACAATTGTTTAAACCATTTATTGCTCGACTTGAAAGACCAAGGTTACGTTATCAGGCTGCCTAAAAATGGACATAGTTACTTATGGCAAGCGATTAACTTTGATTATCGTGAGGAGGGGATTGATTATGACCGACCGGCTGATGACCAAGAGCGTGATGAAAGACTACAGGCACATAAACCATCATTAGCTGACCCGGTGTATGTACATAAACCAACGCATTCAAGATGTGAGCGTAAATCACCTAGAGTATATCCAAGTGGGGCGCAAACCTATGCTTAATTTTATCGAGCGTTTAACAGACGCGCTACCAGAGTGGAGGGCATATGAGAGAGATTAAATTCAGAGCATGGGATAAGAAAACTAACAAGATGATGTTTACAGGCTTTCATTTGATGGGTGAAGTGATGGCATTCAATATGATTGAAATGTACATAGCAGAAAATATGGCTGGCGCTACATCTAGCTTAGAACGTTGGAATGACATCGTTACCATGCAATATACAGGGCTTAAAGACAAGAGTGAAGTAGAGATTTATGAAGGCGATATTGTTAATTATTTAATGACAGATGGACTGGCAGTTTTTACGGTAATTTTTGATGACGATAAAGCTAAATATGTGTTTCAAGATGCGGATGGGTTTTGGGGTGTAAACAAAAAAGACTGCTTAGAAAGAGCTGAGGTTATTGGCAATATTTATGATGCCACGATGCCCCTTACTACCGAATACCAAATGAACAAAAATGGCAAAGCCTAAAGTTAAGCCTAACCGTCAGCAGATGATGGATAACCTAAACCTTGAGGAAACCCAACAATACGCTCAAGACGCATATCACATAGCAGACATAGCAGTAATACCCATAGTAGAAGTAACAGACCCATTCGAGAAGCAAGCCATCAAAAACTTTTGTGATAGAAAGTACGGTAAAAAATGACACCAGAAAGATTAGATTGGCATTTGGAAAACTGGCAGAGATATTGCAAGGCTGGCGAAGATTTACAGCTTGGCTACCCATCCAAATCACTCGTCATGCTATCAGGCGGTGCAAGTTGCGCAGAAGAGTTTGATATTATGTGCGAAGAGGTGGACATTCATTGTGCTGAAAAGATGGATGCGATCATTGACAGCCTAAGCAAACCACAGCAAACAGCAATCAATCATGTGTGGTTACAAGTATCACATCACTACCCTACGCAAGAGCTAGATTATGTTGAAGCGATCGAAAGATTACATTTATTAGTAATTAAGAGAAAACTTACTTGACAAACATAATTACATCCATTACCATCTTGAGTGGGAGAAGTCGCGCCCATACAAAACGAAATCCACATGCGATTAAACTATGACAAGCCAACCCGGTCTTATTCTATAATCGCCATAGACGGCACAGAGTTTCCATTTAGATCGCTTCGTCAACTAAAAGAACTGATACATCGCTTTGACCGATACTTACCATACTATTCACTAGAAAGCATGGTGCACAGATTTGGATTACGCGGATTCATTAAAATACTAATAAAGCTGTCTGGAAGGTATTAAGCTGCTAACAACATCCCCTTAACTGGGGATTTTTCATTTATAGAACACATAAACGCCGTTCCTGCCGACATTAAGATGTAAATTCTAGACATTCACATCGCCGCCTATAGGAATTCGGAGCAACAGGAACCGCCTTTATGTGTTTTAACCAAGGATTACTATGACATGGGACTTACAACAAGAAGTCGCCAGAGTATTAAAGAGGCGCTATAAAATTACAGACACAGGTAATGATGTTGCTGATTGCATCAAACAACTCTTTGATGGAAACGCTGATAAGTTTAACACATACTGTGAATCTTACTTAGAAGACGGGTGTGGCGTAGCAGGTTAGAAGCCACCACAACACAACAGCCAAGCCACCCATTGAGGTGGTTTTTTCATTTGGAGGGATATGTCATTAACTTTCGTTATTTCATTTATCACCATATTAGTTCTTCTTGGAGGTTGGGCAATATGGGATGGTTGTCAATTCGATGACTGGGGCGATTAAATTAGCTTAAATGTATTTGTTGGTTATGATGCAAGAGAAGCTATCTGTTACCACACATTCTGCAACTCCATCATTACCAATACAAAATCACCTGTTAGCTTTACTCCGCTTACTGGTGAAATAACAGACGGATCCAATACATTCACATATGCAAGATTCTTAGTCCCTCACCTACAGAATTACAAAGGATGGGCGCTATTTGTAGATGGTGACATGATATGTACCACAGACATAAACAATCTGTTTGAAGCAGCAGACGATAACTACGCCGTAATGGTAGTTAAACATGATTACAAAACAAAATACCCACGCAAGTATCTAGGCAATAAAAACGAAGACTACCCACGCAAGAACTGGTCATCGGTCATCTTGTTTAACTGTAGCCACCCTAAGAACAAAGTATTAACACCTGAATACATAAAAAACAGTACCGGCGCACATCTGCACAGATTCGCTTGGCTAGAAGATAACGAGATAGGCCAAATCAAACCTACTTGGAATTGGCTATCAATGGAAATGCCACACAACAACAACGCAAAGATAATCCACTACACCATAGGCGCACCATGTTTCGAGGAATATCAAGACTGTGACTTTAGCCAACAATGGTGGGATGAGTACAAGAAAACTACACACCCTATTAACTTACCAATCGGTAAATAAAACAAACATTTAAATATTGAGTTAATTATGGCAGGCGCACCTATAGGTAATACAAACAATATCAAGAATAAAGTGTGGTCGGATGTGTTACGCAAACACTCTACACAAAATCCGCAAGAGCTAATCGAAGTTGCAAAAGCACTGTTCGCTAAAGCGAAAGAGGGTGATGTGGCAGCTGCAAAAGAGATAGGCGACCGAATAGAAGGCAAAGTAGCACAACAAACAATATTAGCAGGGGATGAGGACAATCCAATAAATGTTACTCACGGACTATCAGAAACGCTTATCGGATTGCTTAACCAAATTAAATCAGAATGAGAAACACGCAGCACTAAGATACTTAGCACAGACCGATTTATATTTCTTACTGCGTTATGTGTTGAATCGTGCAGACATAGAGAAACAGTGGCTATTCGACAGGTGCAATGAAGTCAATAAAAGTCCTGATGGCTATTTGGATTTATGGGCAAGGGAACATTACAAGTCCACCATCATCACCTTTGCACTGACTATTCAGGATGTACTAAAAGACCCTAATGTAACGATTGGTATATTTAGTCACACTAGGCCAATAGCTAAAGGTTTTCTAAGGCAGATCAAGCGTGAGTTTGAAACTAACCAGCAACTAAAAGACTTGTTTCCTGAGATCTTCTGGGATAACCCCAGTAAGCAAAGTGGCAAATGGTCAGAGGATGACGGCATTATCGTCAAGCGTACGTCTAACCCGAAAGAATCAACCATTGAAGCACATGGGCTGGTAGATGGTCAGCCAACCTCTAAGCACTTTAAATACCTCATCTATGATGATGTGGTAACGCGCGAATCAGTCACTACCCCTGACATGATTGCAAAGACTACCGAAGCGCTAGAGTTAAGTTTCAACTTAGGTGCAGAAGGAGGGGCGAGACGCTTCATTGGCACTCGCTATCATTTTAACGACAGCTACAAGACTGTCATGCAACGTGGCACAGCTATTCCTAGAATCCACACAGCAACGCTAGACGGCACGTTCGATAGCGAGCCGGTACTATTGACTAGGGAGAAGCTCAATGAGAAGCGTAGAGACCAAGGACAATATACATTCAACTGCCAAATGCTACAGAACCCGATAGCTGACAACATGCAAGGCTTTAAGCGCGAATGGCTGAAACACTATGATGGTGAAGCCGAGATAGGCACGAACAAATACCTGTTGGTTGATGCAGCGAATGAGAAACGTAAATCATCTGACTACACCTCAATGTGGATAGTTGGATTAGGGCAGGATGGTAACTACTACATCCTCGATATAGTGCGTGACAGGCTGAACATAACAGAACGTGCAGAGTTAGTTATTCGTTTACATCGTAAGTGGAAACCCATGCAGGTCAGGTATGAGAAGTACGGCATGATGGCGGATATTGAGTTCATCAAGCGTCTGCAGACTGAGCAGAACTATCGCTTTGACATCATTGAAGTAGCCGGACAAATCCCCAAGAACGACAGAATAAGACGACTGGTGCCGTTATTTGAGCAGGGCAAGGTCTACCTACCACAAGCGCTCTACAAAACGGATTACGAGAAAATACCACGCGAACTGGTGAATGCTTTTATTGAGGAAGAATATCTGGCGTTTCCAGTATCAATTCATGATGACATGCTAGATGGGCTGGCGCGAATAGCCGAACCTGATTTGCCTTTGGTATGGCCTCAAGTTGAAGAAGAACCTGACCGATATAGACGCAAACGGAGTAGTGGCAGCGCATGGGCGACATGACCTTATTGCTTTCTTTACAGAAGAAGCATGGCTTAACAATTAATCAAAGAACTTACTTGCTGGAAGTGCTGATACTTCTGCGCATGCTCAATCAAAGTAAAGGACGTATTTTTCATGCTGACCACTACAGAGAAAAGCTTGAACTATGTCTGTCATGGCTTAAAGGGAAACAATGGCCTTAGATAAAGACGAATTAGCTGGATGGATAGATGGCGAGATAAGCCAAGCCAAGATTAAGACGGCTACATGGCGTAAAGATGCAAGGGAGTGCTACGCCTTCTATTCCAGCAAGCAATGGTCTGATGAGGATGCGGCTTTATTAGAGCAAGCTGGTCGTCCTGCAGTCGTATTTAACAGGGTTGCTAGAACAGTGAATGCAATCGCCGGACTTGAAGTACAGAACAGACAAGAAGTCCGCTATCTCCCTAGAACACTCGATGATTCAGCCAAGAACGAAGTATTAACCCTAGCCGCTAAATGGGTGCGTGATAACTGTGATGCAGAAGACGAAGAATCAGAGGCGTTTCAAGATACATTGATATGCGGTATGGGCTGGACAGACACAAGTCTAGAATACGAACGCAATCCTGATGGCATGATACTGATTGAGCGTGATGATGCCTTAAGTTATTTTTGGGATAGCAAGGCCAAGAAGCGCAATCTAGACGACAGGAAGTGGTGCGCTAAGGTCATCCCGATGTCACCCAAAGACATCAAAGCGCGTTGGTCATGGGAAGGCTCTGCAACTTCAGAAGAGCTGTTAGATGAAGAAGAACAGCCACACGATGCTACACCGCCTTTCTATCAAGATAAGGACAAAGCGAATACAGGCAAAAAGTTAGTCGAAGTCTTATGCTTTCAGTGGTACGACATCGAGAAATACTATCGCTGTCAAATGCCGGATGGTAGCGAAGTAGAGCTAAGTATATCTAAATATACTACGCTTAAAGATTCACTCGAATCAATGGGCGTTAAGTGTGTAAAACAATCACGCCGTAAGTACAAAAAATGCTACAAGATAGGTAAAGACATACTTGAGACGACTGACTCTGAAAGTCAGACAGGATTCACCTACAACTGCATTACAGGTCTTCGTGATCGTAACAATAATACTTGGTTTGGCATTGTCAGTTTAATGCTTGACCCGCAACGTTGGGCTAATAAATGGCTTAGCCAAATCATGCACATCCTTAACTCTAACTCTAAGGGTGGATTGCTAGCTGAAACAGGCGCTTTTGCTAATGCACGAAAAGCCGAAAAAGAATGGGCGCAACCTGACGCGATTACATGGCTGAATGAAGGCGGCCTTAACAAGGTAAAACAAAAAGAAATCACGCAAATGCCAGTCGGGATTCAGGCATTACTGCAATATGCACTGGAGTCTATCAATGATGTGCCTGGCGTTAATACTGAACTGTTAGGACTGGCCGATAGACAACAAGCAGGTGTATTAGAGAACTCACGCAAACAAGCTGGCGTAACCATGCTGGCGATATTCTTTGATTCTCTGCGTAGATACCGCAAAGAACAAGGCCGTGTGATGGCAAAGATGATTACTGAGTACATCTCAGATGGTCGCCTGATTCGTATTGTAGGCAAACAGGGCGAGCAAGTTGTCCCTTTGCTTAAAGATGAACTGACATTTGAATATGACGTGATCGTAGACGACGCACCGACTAGCCCTAATCAGAAAGAGAAAACATTTGCCGTATTGATGCAGATGTTACCTCAGTTATTACAGGCGGGTATTCCAATGCCACCTACTCTAGTGGATTACATGCCATTACCTGATGCATTGATTCAGGACTGGAAGAAAGTATTGCAGCCTGACCCACAAGCTGAAGAGCAGAAGAAACAAAAAGCCAAGCAAGAAGCTATGGAAGCCATGCAAATGGAAGCTCAAATGGAAGCAACCAAAGAAGCGGCTAAAGGCAAGGTTCAGCTTGAAATCAAAACACAAGAAGCTGATGTGGATATGCGTATCGAACAAATGCAAGCCGATAACGCACTACAACTGCAGCAGATGAAAGACCAGACCGAACGCTGGAAAACAGACTATGACAACAAGGTTAAATTAAGACTTGCCCAATTATCCAGTGGTGATAACGGCATGATGGATTTAATGAATCCTGCTAATCCTGATGACGCAAATATGTTCTATCAAATGACCAACGATTTAGCCAGTCAAGTAGCTTCTCTAGCCAGCACAGTGAATAGCCTACAAATAGAAGTGACCAAGCCAAAAGTAAGTCAAGCCATTCGTGGTGCAGATGGCAAGATTCAACAAGTAATTACGGAGACACTACAGTAACTAGGAGCAGTAATGAAAAAATACACTGAATATTTCGTAAACCAAACTGACGAAGGCTGGATATGGCACGCCCATGCTTACGAAGACAACAAGGTTGTTGCACAAGAAAACGGCAAGGCCAAGACAAGCGACCAAGCTTATACAGACGGCGCTAAATGGTGCGCCAAACAAGGGGATAAATAATGGCCCTAGCTCTTGCAACAACATTACGCAATACACGCTTAGACGCTATTACGACAGCAGCAGGCGGTTCAGCATTGCTTCGTATTTATGATGGCTCACGACCTGCTACAGGTGGCGCAGCAACTACTTTACTAGCAGAGTTGACCTGCAATGCTACCTTTGCACCTGGTGCAGCGAGTGGCGTGCTTACGTTGAATGCAATTACTCAAGATGCCAGCGCTAATGCAACTGGTACTGCGACATGGTTTCGACTGGTCACTAGTGCGGCAGCATTCGTCATTGATGGCAACGTAGGTACTTCAGGTAGTGACTTGAACTTAACCACTACATCAATCGTAGCGACTCAACCAGTAAGTGTTAGCTCCGCTGTTATCACCGAAGGCAATCCATAAGGTAAATCATGGCAGCTGATATTAGAACCCAGTACCCAAGTACCAGTACAACCGCGCTTACTATCTCGCTTGCTTCATTGGCGACTGATGCCAGTTTGTTGACAGGGCGCGAATCTACTGCGGTGGACAACACCACTTTTGAAGACATAGACCATCTTGTTAGTGGCGTAATTACGGTAGGTACAACCCCTACAGCTAATACATTAATACAAGTGTGGGCTTATGCTTATCGCACGATTACTACTGGCACGCCGACCTATCCAGATGTATTCGATGGTACAGACTCAGCCGAGACCATCACCAACTCAGGGGTTAAGGGTGCACTATTGAGGTTAGTCGCTTCAATTGATGTAATCGCCACAACCAGCAACGTAGGGTATGAATTCCCGCCGACTTCGATAGCTAGACTGTTCGATCAGATGCCTCAATTTTGGGGCTTGTTTGTAACACACAATACTGGAGTAAATCTTAACTCAACTGCTGGCAACCACGTAATACATTACAACCGCATTCAAGCACAAACGGTGTAACCAATGGCGCTAATTCTGCCGCAACGGTGGACACGCCAGCCACAATATAAAGTACCGCTAGACCCTAAATGGGTAGCACGTGGTTTAAACCTAGCCCTTATCCCACAAGGTAATGGCTTTGTAGACTGTTCAAACCTAAACAGGCAGGGTAGTGGTGGTGTAAGAACACAATCAACCTGTGTGCAAGGCAAAACTGTATTACGCACGTCTGGCAATTATGTGTTCCGTGGATTGTTACAGACTTCAGCAACATTCAGTATTATTGCTGTAATCAAGCCTACCAGTGTCACTGCTGAGGGGGTTGTTGCTCAAAGCTCAAGTGCGGTTACAACCGACACAATACAATTTACTATTTTTGATAGTCAGATAAACCTTGTCTGTGGTAACGCTTTTATTGCTGGCGCTTCTACCAATTCAGGCATAGCGAATGGCAAGACTTCTGTTGTTGGGGTAACCAGCCGCACTACTGGTGGCACTACCGAAATGATATTTTACTGTGATGGCAAACAGTTAAATACCGTTTCAAGGGCTGCTCCTGCTTATGTAACAGATGGCAGCGGAATTGTATTTGTAAAACAGTCTGGTAGCGACCCTTTCACTGGTGGTGTAGCGTTTCTAACAGATTTTAATAGGACACTAAGCCCTGAGCACATGATTGCACTCACGGCTAATCCGTGGCAAGTGTTTGCACCAAGAGCAGCTACATACTTAGCAGTAGAGGAAGCAGCAGGTGTAACTGGCACAATTAACGTCACTTTAGGCAACGATACTCAGGCAGCAACAGGAACAACCACAGTCACTGGCTCGCTTGCTAGAACGCTTAGCGGCGATACCAGTGCGATAAGTGGCAATACAACGATACTTGGCACGATTGCTAACACCTTAGCGAATGCCACTAGCGCCATCACTGGAACAACAACGGTAATCGGCAGTTCAAGCGTTACTTTAGCAGATGACACTTCTGCTATCAGTGGCTCTGTAGGTTCAGCAGTAAGTGGAACGATAGCAGTCACACTAGCAAACGACACATCTGCTATCACAGGGACTACGACTGTTGTTGGTTTGATAAATAACACACTTGGTAACGATACTTTTGTAGCTGAAGGCACAACGCCTAACTTATCACAGCCAATAGAAGGATCAGGCTCCGGTAAGTATAAATGGACTGATGACGAGTTAAAACAATACACCGAAGGCTTAGGCTCAGGCTTTGCTAAAAAGGCCGTAGAAGAGCTAGAAAATGCGCCTGTAGCGGTTAAAAAACAAGTCAAAGCACTCGTTAAGCCCTATCTAGTAGAAAAACAGATAGATTTTACAAAATTAGAGCAAGACTTAACGCGATTCGCACAGTTAATTGAACTATACCAGGCTGAAACAACAAGATTAGAAGCTATAAGACAATCTGAAATTGAAGAAGACGACAGGGAGTTTTATATGTTGATGGGATTTACTTAAATAGCCCATTATGGGTTTGCGCCGACTGACGTATTCAGTCAATTAAGGAGTGAATATGACGGATGACACCGTAAATAGTCAAGAAACAAACGATATACCGGAAGACATTAGTGATGCAGATGCAGACAAACTGTTTGAAAATGGCGGTGAAATGCCAGAGGAAGAGCCAGAGGAAAACGATACGCCTGACCCTGACTTAACACCACCTGCAGAAGAAAAGCCCAAAGAAGAACCTAAAGTCAATCTAGGTGCGTTGCATGAAGAACGAGCAAAGCGTAAAGAGCTAGAAGGCAAAATGGCTGTAATGGAAGACAGGTTTAAACAACTTGTCACAGGACTTACGCCACAAGAACAAAAGCCAACACCAGAAGAAGACCCGATTAACTACTTTAAACAAGAGATTGAGCAGTTAAAAGAAGTTACCAGGCAACAACAAGAACAGACCCAAGCACAACGTCAACAAGAACAAGTCGTAGATGCTTACCGCGCACAGTCCGAAGAGTTTAAAGCAACAACACCTGATTTTGTCGATGCTTATAACCACATATTAAGCAATCGTATTAAAGAGCTTAAAACAATGGGCTTGGATGAAGCGCAGGCTAGGCAAACTGTAGCCAACGAAGAATACAGTATTGCGCTTAAATCATTGCAAGATGGTGTGAATCCAGCACAAAGAATTTATGAAATCGCAGCTTTACGCGGTTATCAGAAGAAAACATCCGAAGCCCCCAAAAAGGACTTGGCTGTGATTGAGAAAGGGCAGAAGAACGCCAAAGTATCCGCATCTGCAACGCCAGAAGGTGAATTAACACTAGAAGCAATCGCAGAGATGGATGATGATGATTTTGCTGCAGCATGGGCAAAACTCAAGAAACAAAACGAGAAGTAAATGCGCTTGCCACGTCACGGCTAAATCTCATGGTTTCAATTCGGGTAACTCCGTCAAAAGTAAAAATCGCTTATCAGCGTTACCGATAAAACATTTTTTCAACTTAAATTAAGGAATTATTATGGCTACCACAAGCTATCCAGTGAATCATCCACTGGCGCAAAAGTTATGGTCACGTCAATTGTTCCATGAGATTATCGGCACATCATACGTTGGTCGTTTCATGGGTACATCTGATTCTAGCTTGATTCAAATCAAGACAGAAACACAAAAAGACGCAGGTGATCGCATTACAGTCGGCTTACGCCGTTTATTAACAGGCGCAGGCATTCAAGGTGACGGTACGCTAGAAGGTAATGAGGAAGCTCTCACAACCTACAGCGATAACGTGTTCATTGATCAAATTCGTCATGCAGTTCGTACTGCAGGCAAAATGTCTGAGCAACGCGTGCCTTGGTCTGTTCGAGAAGAAGCACGTGACGGACTGAAAGACTGGTGGGTTGAGCGCTTGGAAACATCCGTAGCGAATCAATTGACTGGTAATACAGCCGAAACAAACACCTTGTTTACAGGTAACAACGCAACATTAGCACCATCAACAGTAGGCGGCGCAACCCGTCTAATCGTAGGTGGCGGTCATGCAGGCGAGGCTTCACTTTCAGCAACAACAACACACGCAATCTCATTGGCTGACTTAGATAAGGCAGTAGCATACGCAAAAGTGCAAGGCCCGCGTATTCGCCCTATTAATATTGATGGTAAAAAAATGTGGGTATGTTTCTTACACCCTTATCAAATCTATCAATTACGCCGTGATGCGTCAACCGCAGGTAACTTCTTTGATATTCAAAAAGCACAGTTACAAGGCGGCAAAATCGGTGACAACCCTATTCTTACAGGCGCGTCATTTATCTACAACAATGTCATCGTACATGAATGGGACTACTTACCAACTACGGTAGCTGCTCCAACATCACAAGCGGCTTATCGCCGTGGCGTATTCTGTGGTGCACAAGCGGCTGTATCAGCATTTGGTCAAGGCGGCGGTTTGAATAAGATGGATTGGAATGAGGAATTATTTGACTACGGTAATCAGTTCGGCGTTGAAGCTGGCTTGATTATGGGCGTTAAAAAGACTCAGTACAATTCAACTGACTTCGGCACGATTGTTCTATCTGGCTATGCGCCAGCACCATAAGGAGAATAAATCATGGCTGCTGTAACTTTAACTTATACCATCAACATGGCGGCATCACCTAAAGGTGTTCATGTGGGCGAGAACATCGTTCCATGGAGCTTTAACAGTGGTGCACTCAAAGCAGGTACTTTATCAGATGTGATTCTATTGGGCAAAATCCCAAATGGCGCATTGATTACAGGTGCTGATGTACGCTTTGGGGCAAACCTGAATGATGCCTCTCACTGGAGTTTAGTAATGTTGGTAACTGATGCTTTGGGCACTTATTCTGCCTACGGCACGATTATCGCATCAATGACTTCTTCTTCAACCGCTGCAACTGTCTACAAAACAGTAATCCCTCAGAAAGTATCTTTATCTGATGATCGCGCGGTGCAATTCGTCACATTAGCTTTGAATTGTTCGACTGGTGCTTCCGGCACTGTGTCTTTCAGTACACAAGGCTCTGTGCGTTACCTGGCTGACGGTTCTAACGTCTAGCAATAGGGGGCTAAGTCCCCCTATTTTCTTAAAGTATTCACAAGTATTTTAAGAAAATATAAGGAGCTATATGCTGCAAAAGTTTTTGCAAGATGGACTAGATTTGCACAAACAAGGTAATTTTAAGCAAGCCTTGTTTCACTACAACCGATTGCTTAATTTAAATCCTTTTGACGAGACATTATTGTTTCTTGCTTCTGACGCTTATATGCGTGAAGAACACAATGGATTAGCGATTTGCTTACTTTCAACCTTGTTGCAGAGAAACCCTGAACGGTCTGACGCATGGTGCAACTTAGGCACGGCATTCAGGAAAGAAAACTTTAGAAGCGAAGCCAAAGATTGCTGGATGAAGGCATTGGATTTAGCTGGTGATACGGTAGAAGTCTGCTCGAATATGGCAAGTCTTTATGCCGATGCGGGACAGCCAACCATGGCGATATTCTGGCTCACCAAAGCGCTAAAGATTGACCCTGACAACGTACAGGCACATTGGTTAAAGGCTTTAGCTTTATTAACGCAAAGTAAATGGCATACCGCATGGGATGAGTACGAATACAGAACCAAGTTAGAAAATTGGGACAGTCGCAAGACTTTGGATATTCCTAGGTGGAATGGTAAACCTGTCAATCATTTATACATTCATGGTGAGCAGGGCGTAGGTGATGAGATTATGTTCTTGTCTCTGATAAATGAAGTTATCCCGCATGCCAAGAAAATAACCTTAGAAGTGCATAAAAAAGTAGCTGAACTCGCTAGAGAAACATGGCCTGATATTCATGTCATTACCAAAGAAACCCCTGGTGATTACGATGCCAAGATTCCTATTGGTTCACTGGCAACTTTATACCGCAGGCACAAGAAACAATTTAGCGGTAAGCCGTATTTAATCCCTAGTCCTGAACGGGTGGAATATTACCGCCAAGAGCTTAAAAAACTTGGTGAAGCACCTTACATCGGTTTGACATGGATAGGCGGGTTAAAGGCCACTAGAATCGAAGACAGAAGCATTCCTGCAGCACAAATCAAGGCGTTTCAGAAATTCACCTGTGTATCCGTCCAGTACGAAGACACTAACCCGATGATTAGCGCAGAACGCGAATCCATTGGCCTACATAAGATTAACGATTTATGTGTAGGCGGTGACTTAGCCGAACAAGCGGCATTATTCAAGGCATTAGATGCGGTAGTGACCGTACAACAAACTGCAGTCCATGTGGCAGGCGCAGTAGGAACGCCTTGTTATGTCATGTTGAACAGTAGTCCTCAATGGCGTTACGGACTAGATGAAAAAATGCCTTGGTACGATTCAGTCAGGTTATATCGCAAAGACAAAGAATGGCCTATTACTAAAATCATAGAGGAATTAGATGCTCATTTCGGCGGAATATACGGAACTAAACAAAAAGCTGCATGAATCACTGACTGAATATGGGAAGTCTAGTGGTAAGTGGGTGCAGCCAGTAGTAGACCTATCAGCCAAGTACGATTGTGTGGATATTTTGGATTATGGCTGTGGTAAGGGGCTATTAAAACTCGGTATCGGTTCAAAAGTGAAAGAATACGACCCTGCATTAGGGAAATTAGACAAAGCCCCCTGCGATATGGTGGTGTGTACAGACGTGATGGAACACATTGAGCCTGATTGCTTGGTAGACGTGCTGGATGATTTACAGAGTTTAACCAAAAAAGTCGCATTTATCACAGTTTCGATGCGTCCAGCCAAAAAGACACTTGCTGATGGCAGAAATGCACATTTAATTGTAGAAAACGCTGAATGGTGGCTGCCTAAGTTTATGAGCAGATTCAAACTGGTTAAATTTGTTGATTTAGGCAAAGAATTTTTGATTATTTTGGAGGCGAAATGCGCAGACGACTTGCTGAACAGTTAAGACAGACTGAAGCAAAGAAAGAGGCCGAATTGATTGTAGAAAAACGCCCCATCTTGCATTTAAAGAAAGCTAAAAATGGCAACGTTCGCAGAACTGCAAGCTAATATCGCTGACTATTTTAGTCGCACTGATTTAACCAATATTATTCAGTCTGCGATTAAACGCGCCATTAAACACTATGAGCGCGAGTTCTTCTGGTTTGGTGAAGCAGACACGTCTTTTACTACGACTAGCGGCACAAATGCTTACACTTTAAGCACTACCGATGGTTATTCGACCATCAATCAAGTATTGGTCAATTACAACGGTTCACATTACGAATCAACTCGCATGAATTTGGAAGAGTTCGAGAATATCAATGTGAGTGACACCAATGGCATTCCTTCGGTTTATGCTGAAAAACTAGGCATTTTATATTTTTACCCTACCCCCAACGCCACCATGACTATATCCGTCAACTATGTGGTGAAAATGGCGACATTGTCTGCTACTGGCGACACTAATGCATTTACCTTGAATGCAGAAGACTTGATTGAATCTAGGGCGTCTTGGTGGGTAGCCAGTAGAAAAACTAAAAACCGTGAGGACATGGCACGATTTAAAGCAGATGAGATAGAAGCCCTTAACCAACTCCGCGCTCAAAATGATAAACAATTATCTAGCGGATACATAAAACCTACGCAGTTTTAGTATGCGCTTAATTGGTTACGCCCCCGATGTTGATCCAACTATTGAAGGGGTTATCACGGACTGCTCGGCTTTCGTTCCCAGTGAACGTGGCATGGAAGGCGCACCTTCTGCTGTAGATTTAGGCATAGATGCCCTTGTTGCTGCTTGTTATGGCGCATTAACAGTTAGGGATTTAGACGATTCGTTTAGGACTATCGCTGCTACTAGAGAAGGCTTATTTGAGCTAAGCGGTACTACATGGGCAGATGTGACCAGAGCAGTCGGCGGGGCTTATGCCTGTGGTGCAGAGGATTTTTGGCGATTCGCTCAATTTGGCGATACCACATTAGCAATCAATAAAGCCGATATTCTACAAGAATCTGCATCAGGCGCTTTCTCTGATGTAGTCAATGCACCCAAAGCCGCTATTATCGAGACTGTCGGCAATAACGTAGTCCTAGCCAATACTAATGAAGCCACTTATGGAGATAGCCCTAATCGCTGGTGGGTGAGTGCTACGAGAGACCACACGGATTGGGTGCCTAACGTTAATACAGGCTGTGCGACCAATACCTTAGTTTCGACACCGGGCAGGATATTTGCAGCAAGGCGTTTCGGTGAACAGGTCGTGTTTTATAAAGAACGGTCAATGTACATAGGTACGTTTGTTGGTGCGCCTTTAATCTTAGACGTACAACAGATTCCAGGGGATGCAGGATGTTCTTCTCAAGAGGCTGTGGTCAATGTAGGAACGGCTGATAACCCTGTGCATATCTTTATGGGTGCTGATGACTTCTGGCGCTTTGATGGCGCTAGGCCGATGCCATTAGGTTCGCCATTAAGAAAGACCGTATTCGCAGAGTTAAACGGCACTTATGCCTACAAGATTAAGACTTTGCATGACCGTATCAACTCACGGATTTATTTTTACTATCCTTCGAGTTCAGGCGGTGGCGCAATTGATAAATGTGTGGTCTATCACTACAAAGAAAACCGTTGGGGCAGAGACGACAGAACGATTGAAGCGGCGCTAGAGTTCTTAACTGGCGGCATTACTTACGACACCTTAGACGACTACTACGCGACTTATGACGATTTGCCGTCTGATATTTCATACGACTCAACCTTCTGGACAACTGGTTCAAACAGACGCGGGGTATTTGATACCACACACACCTTAGTTTCTCTTGAAGGTGTTGCGGAAAACTCCAGCTTTACTACGGGAGACTTTGGTGATGACGACAATTATTACTTGCTCTCAAGAGTAAAACCAGTTTGGCTAACAAAACCGACTAGCGCACAGATGACCAATTACCATAAAGCCAATCAAGGCGATAGCTTAACCACTGGCGCTACAACTTCAATGGTTAATTCAAGGTTCGATTTACTGGTAAGCGATAGATGGCACAGGGCAATGTTTGAGATGGTAGGGGATAACGAGCTGACCATATTGAACGCAAAACTACAGGACGATGGCAGTGAATAAAGTCGATCTAAAAAGCCTTGCCTCTGACCCAAACAATAAACAGAACTGGAATAGAGCTTTATCTAGGACACAAGACCAGATAAATCGTGGTGCTGATGGGTTCTTATTTTCAGTTAAACGTCTGACCAGCGCAGATAGCCCTTACAGCATGAACGTGAACGATGCCATCCTGATTTGTGACACTACAGGCGGCAATATTGTCATTAACCTTCTGCCAGCCCAAGAGTGGGAAGAGAAACGAATCACAGTTAAAAAGATAATCGCAGCTAATACCGTAACCGTTACCCCTGATGGAAGTGAAACGATAGACGGTGCAGCAACTAGCCCAATTACTACACAATACGATGCGTTTGAATACGTATCTCAAGGCGGTCAAGTCTGGAAATTATGACAAAAACACAGTTTGAATACGACAACATTATCAAGATGCTGAATTACTTGAATCTACAGGGTGACGCACGGCGATTGATGCTTGATTTGTGGTCGCTGATACAGGTTTTCGATGATGCAGAAGATGGCTCAAAAATAGATAAAGAAGAGCTAGACCGCGCACTTTGGGCGGCTTTCGTTTCCCTCCCTACCAATGAGTTATTTGTGGCTAATAGAAGCGCTTTGGGCGGCATTATCTCGGTGCAGATTTTCAAATGGCGCGCAGCAAACCAAGTAGAAAAAGATGGTAAAGCAGATGAGAAGTCATTTATATGGAGAGCAGGTTATTTCGACATTTTGATGTACGTGTTCGCGCTGGTTTACGGCAAGGACATCGCCTCTAAAAGCGCTAGCGATGTGATGGGTAGGTATATAGAGACATTCGACGATTACAAGAAGGAGTTTAAATTATGAGTGGTGGCGGCGGCGGAAGCCAAGAAACAGTACAAAAGGCAGACCCTTGGGCTGGTGCACAACCTTATATCAAGGACTATCTTAAAAAAGGTCAGCAAGTCACAAACAACCCTTACCAGTTTTATAACGGGGATACAGTTGCAGGCTTTGCCCCTGAACAAGAGCTAGGTTTTAATCTTGGCACACAGAGAGCTTTGGCAGGCAGTCCGACTTTAAACGCAGCCAATAACCAAATCACCAACACTTTAAACGGCAATTACCTAAGCCCCAACTCTAATCCTTACCTGCAACAAAACGTAGGTCAAGCATTAGACGATGTGACAGGTAGGGTTAACTCTCAATTCAATAATAACAACTTTGGTGGTTCTGCACATCAAGAGACTTTAACCCGTAACTTGGGTAATACAGCTAGTCAGATGTATGGACAGAATTACGCGAATGAGCGTGGGCTACAAATGTCTGCGGCAGGTCAAGCAATTCCGCTATCAATGGCTGATTATAACGATTCATCATATCTGCAGGGCATTGGCGCACAACGACAAGGACTTGCTAATCAATATCTTGGCAATGCTGCAAATGCATTCAACGGTGCGGCACAGCATCCTTACGATCAACTGACTAGATACGGGGATGTGGTTCGTGCTGGGCAAGGGGTCGGTGGTACGACAGTTAGCAAAACTTCAGGCGGCGATAGCGGTGGTTCTGACATGGCAAACATAGCTGGATTAGCTTTAACAGCTGCCTCATTCTTCTCTGATGCACGACTTAAAACAGACATCTCTAAAGTAGGCGAATTACCAAGTGGATTAGGTGTGTATGACTATACCAAGTTTGGCAAACGTGAACGTGGCGTGATGGCACAAGAGGTCGAGCAAGTCATTCCTGAAGCGGTATCACTTCATCCAAGCGGATATAAGCAAGTTAACTACGGTTTATTAAGTTAGGAATAAATATGGATTATCTACAAACAGGCATATCAGGCATTGGTGGCATTCCACAAGGCAATCCTATTGTTGCTAGACAAGGTGGTACTAGCGCAGCAGAGTTAGAAGAATTAAGAAAACAACTAGCACAGTTACAAGCCTTCAATGCAATGCCACAAGGCAATCCATTTACATCAGCAATGAGTGGTACACAGTCAGGCACTTTGCAGCCTTACATCAACCGCCAAACACAGCAAGCCTCCAATGCACTTTATGGTGGATTATTGAACTATCAGCCACAACAAATGCAAGCAGGCAATGCAGGCGGTCAAGCCACACCTTCTCAAGTGCCACAAGGCTTTAATCTGCCAAGTGCTATCCCTCAAGGCTTGTTAAGCGGTGGTCAATTTGGTAATCGTTCATGGATGAATCGAGGTTAATATGGGCTTGCTGAACTTTATGCCGGGTGAAAGCTATGGCATGCCTGATGGCTCTCAAAACCAGATGCAAGGCTTGCTCTCTAATCCTATGCTGCAAATCGGCTTAGGTATCCTAGCGAACAATAACACTAAAAACACAGGTCAAGTATTAGGTCGTGGCGCGTTAGCTGGCATGGGAAACTTACAGCAACAGCAACAACTCATGCAGCAAATCGCGCAGCAAAAAGAAATCGCTGAAATGAATCAGATGCGTAAGCAACAGATGCAACAAGAGATTGCACAGCAAGAGAAACAAAATGCCGCACTTGAGAAGTTCAAAACAGATAATCCACAATTTGCAGCTTATGCTGACCTTGACCCTAAAGGCGCGTTTAAAGCAGCTAATCCAGCACTAGGCAACAATAGCGCAGACCCATTCTTCCAAGCAATTCCAACGCCACAAGGGCTAGTAAAATTCAACGCTAGAACAGGCGAAATGGAATTAATCAAGGATGCTGGTGGTAAACCGTTTATGAAGTCAGCAGATGATGCTGGTTTGCAAGGTCAGATAGCTCAAGAAAGAGCCAGAGGTACAGGCAACTTCAAAGTAAATGACACATTGAAAGATATTGGAATCGTTGGCACAGAAACAGACATAGCCAACATGACAAGAGGAAATAAACTGCCACAAGTCGGCACTCCTAATAACATGCGGATCTCACCTCAAGTACAAGCGGGGCGTGATAACACACGCTTACAAATCTTACTCGCTGAACAGCAGCAATCAGGTGGTGCAGGGGTTAATCCAGAATTAGATGCTGAAATAGCCAATATGGGTGGTGGTATTCGTGTTCCGACTAAAGCACAACTCGCTGGACAGGTTAAAACTGCCGAGAAAACAGCAGAAATTGCCGCTAACCAACAAGGCGACAGAAACAAAGCCGTTAAGGTATCAGACCAACTGTTAAGCGCCGCTAAAGAAGCGCAAGCATTGCTAGACAAAGACCCTACTGGCAGTTTAATTGGTGCTGGTGTCGATAAACTAGGTCGTGGCGTAGGCATAAGCTCTGATAGCGCACAAACAGCCGCACAGCTTGAAACATTGTCAGGCTGGATGGTTGCTAACGTTCCACGTATGGAAGGCCCACAGTCTAACTTTGACGTAGATAACTACAAAACAATGGCTGGCAAGATAGGCGATAGAACTGTGCCAGTATCAGAGAGAAAAGCAGCATTATCTCAACTGATTAAACTGCAAGAGAAATACAAGGCATTGAATGGCGCGCCTAGTGATTCAGCATCACCAACAACGCCCACTAAAACCAAACCACCAATGAAAGGGCAGGTAGTGGATGGTTACAAGTTTAAAGGCGGTAATCCAGCAGACCCTAACAATTGGGAACAGAAATGAAACCTTGGGAACAATACGCTGAAGTAGTGCCAACTGGCAAGCCTTGGGAGATGTATAGGCAAGCAGAAGTTACTCAACAGCCCAAACAAATCACTTTTGAAGATGACTTGAAGGCAGAGCTTGAAGCTAACCCTATTAGTGCAAAATTAGCTGCAGCTGGTACCGCATTAAGTGATTTATATCATGGTGGCAAGCAAGCATTAGGCATGGGGAATGCACAAGATATTGAAAATAATCGCATAATCCGTGAAGCCAATCCAATGAGTGCGTTGGCTGGAAATATTGGTTTATTTGCAGCTGGTGGTATGGCAGCCCCTGCATTGAATACAGTAAAAGGTGCGGCAGCCGTTGGTGGCACAGTTGGGGGGCTTGCACCAGTACAAGGTGAGAATGTAGCCAAACAGAAACTAGGCAATGCTTTATTTGGTGCTGGATTAGCTGGAGGCGTAACTAAAGGCGCGCAAGGCATCTCAAATGCGTTAGCAAACTCAAGAGCCGATAAATCACTCATGCAAGCACAAAATGCCACAAGAGATGCTAGCTTAAAAACTGCTCAAAAATTGGGGTTAAATATCCCACGCTCAATGTATAACCCATCATTCACAAGCAATCGAATTGAAAGTTTAGGAGGTAAAGCTGCGGTTAAACAAATGGCCTTAGATAATAACCAACCTATTATTGATAGCCTAGTTAAGAAAGCTATTGGTGTTCGTGATGATGTCGCGCTAAGTGATGACTTATTAAAAGGCTTAAGAGCTCAAGCGTCTGCACCTTATCGTAGCGCAGAACAATTAGCCGCTGAACAAGTTGGAAAGTCATCAACTAAATCAATGGCAACTGGCAAAATGATTGAAACGCCTATTGTTAAAGATGGAAAGCAATTAGTGCAAGAGATTAATGAGGCGAGAGACGTTACACGCGCATTATGGGCTGATTCTAAATCTGCAACAGGCACAGCTAGAAACACAGCTAGAGAAGCTGCAAAAGCATCTGAAGCTAGATTATCAACACTAGAAAATCAACTTAATAAAATGGCAATAAATCAAGGCAATCCGCAATTAGTTAATGAGCTAAACAGCGCAAGAAA
>JAKFEP010000059.1:0-7759 GCA_036675645.1 Methylotenera sp.
TAATTAATTTGTCTTTAGGTAAATCTACCAAACTTTTACCTATGCTTTGCGCAGCATCCGCTTCGGCTTTTAGCTTGGTTTTACTGATTGGTTCAATTGTTTCGTTGTTTTCAGTCACGGTTTAGTAAGCTTTGTTGATGGCTACGGTATGATAGCAGTTTTACTGATTTTGCTTTGATGAAATAATTTGCTTAAACGAAAAGAATTTTATGGAATTAGATGTTTTAAAACAAATCTCGCAAGACGTACTCAAGCTGGCTAAGGCCGCAGGTGCGTCATCTGCCGAAACTGAAGTGAGTTATGGTACTGGCCAGAATGTATCGGTGCGTTTGGGAGAGACTGAAAATATTGAATATAACCGGGATAAGGGTGTTTCAGTAACGGTGTATTTTGGACAACAAAAAGGCCATGCCAGCAGCTCCGATTTAAGCCCTTTAGCACTGAAAGATACAGTGGAGGCTGCCTGTAACATTGCCAAATATACTGCCAAAGATGCTTTTTGTGGCTTAGCCGATGCCAACTTAATGGCAACGGATATGCCAGATTTAGATTTGTATCACCCATGGAATATTACGGTGGAAGATGCCGCAGAATTGGCCAAAGTTTGTGAAGCGGCGGCCTTAGATGTAGATAAGAAGCGCATCACCAATTCTGAAGGCGCAGGGGTTTCTAGCAGCGAAAGTGTATTTGCCTATGCTAATAGCCACGGTTTTGTCGGGGGAAATAAAAGCTCGCGTCATAGCATTAGCTGCTCTGTCATCGCAGAACATGAAAATGCGATGCAGCGCGACTATTGGTATAGCAGTGCGCGCGACATGCGCGACATGGAATCTGCAGAATACGTCGGTAATTTGGCGGGGCAACGCACCGTAAAAAGATTAGGCGCAAAGCCGATTAAAACTGGGCAGTATCCTGTTTTGTTTGAATCGACGCTTGCAAGTGGGTTAATTTCATCACTCATTAGTGCGATTTCAGGTGGTAATTTATATCGTAAATCTTCATTTTTATTAGATAGCCTGCATAAACAGATTGCTTCAGCCCTACTTAATATTGAGGAGCTACCCCACCTTAAAAAAGGCGTTGCCAGCAGCAGTTTTGATAGCGAAGGGGTAGCAACGAAATCGCGCCAACTGATAGAAAATGGTGTGTTAAACGGTTATGTACTAGGTAGCTATTCTGCACGAAAATTAGGCTTGCAAACGACGGGAAACGCAGGTGGTAGCCATAACTTAATCGTGGCCAGTACAGGTGAGAGTTTTGAACAGTTGCTGCAAAAAATGGGCACGGGTTTATTGGTGACTGAGGTACTGGGACATGGTTTAAATATGGTCACAGGCGACTATTCACGTGGTGCAGCGGGTTATTGGGTGCACAAGGGCGTGATTGCGCATCCAGTGGAGGAGATTACCATTGCGGGCAATATGCAAGAGATGCTGCAACACATTGTGGCGATAGGCACAGACATTATCAAACAAAGTAGCAAGCAAACAGGGTCGATCTTGATTGAGAATATGATGGTTGCAGCAAGCTAGCGTAAAGAAAGCTGCCCATAAGATTTACAAGTCCACTGTTTTTAAAGACACCCCGAGCTATTAATAGAAAAGCAGCTTGATAAAATTAGACCAATAAAAAAGCCCCTAATCGGGGCTTTTTTAACGCAATTCCATTATTTTGATTCGGGTAAATCTTCAACTTTATCTTCGTCTGCAGGTTCAAAACCATCATTGGTTGGATTCACCGTGCCATTACCATCTGCAATCAAGCTTTCACGGCGTTGCAAGTAAGCGTCGCGCATAAACGCATAAGGATCTAGCGATGCGTCGTCTACAATATCTTTCGCATCGAGCAGTTCAGTGCGTTTATCTATCAGCTGTGCGGCGCGTAACTGATTGTGTAAGCGAACTTGGCCAATATTGTGCGTATAGGTAATTGGATCTGTCGTCACTGTATCAAACACCAAACCACCGGCATCACGCAGTGTACTTGCCCCTAAAATTGGCAACACCAAATAAGGGCCATTGCCCACGCCCCAATAGCCTAGCGTTTGGCCAAAATCTTCTTTGCGTTGTGCAATACCATCCATGCCCGCGACATCGACAAAGCCAGCTAAGCCAAAGGTGCTGTTGATGATAAAGCGACCAGCATCGGTGAACGCATTAGCAAATTTAAGTTGCAATAAATCGTTTAGAACAGTGGTGATGCTGCCTAAGTTATTGAAGAAGTTATTAAAACCTTTGCGTATAAGTGTTGGAGTAATGGCCTTGTAAGCAGTGGCCACTGGCTTCATTGCATATTTATCCGTCACATCGTTAAATTTATAGATGCCGCGGTTAATCCCTTCCAGCGGATCTTTATTATTAGCAGAGGCGCAGCCGGTCACCAATAAGACCAGCGCACAACTGAGCAGAATACCTTTAAATTTTGATTGCATGTTTTATCGCTTCTTATTAGATTAATTTTATTAAATACTTGTAGTTATTAAATAGCGTAGTTAACAAATTTTACACGATACATTATCGCTGACGGGCACCAATGTTGTCTAGTGTTAACCTTAGCCGCTTTATATGATTGCCTTTATGTTGTTTATGCACAACAAATCTAGCAAATAACACAAAGCAACAACTATGCCTTAAATTACTCTGAGTTTAATTGCATTTTATTCAGGCTGGCCATTTCATACAAATCTAGCGCCAATGCTCGCTGTACAGCGTGGTCTACTACAGGTTCAGGGTAATCTTTACCAATAATCACACCAATGGACTGTTGCCGAAGCGGTGGAATTAACCAAGGCGCGTGTATTTCTTTGTCATTGCACTGACTCAATTCTGTCACATATTTACGGATAAATTTCCCATTAGGGTCAAATTTCTCGCTTTGAGTTATGGGGTTAAAGATGCGAAACCACGGTTGTGCATCACAGCCGGTGCTAGCCGCCCACTGCCAGCCACCATTATTAGCGCTTAGGTCAAAATCAATTAAATGTTCAGCAAAATAGCGCTCACCCCAGCGCCAATCAATAAGCAAATCTTTTACTAAGAAACTGGCTGTTACCATGCGCAGCCTATTGTGCATATAGCCAGTTTGGTTGATTTGGCGCATCGCCGCATCAATCAGTGGGTAGCCGGTTTTGCCCTCGCACCAGGCCTTAAATAAAGCAGGGTTGTTTGGAAAAGCCATATGTTCGAACTCAGCCTTGAAGGCTTTTCCCGCCGCGACATGCGGGTTGTGATGCAAAATTTGAAAGTAAAAATCGCGCCAAACCAACTCATTTAGCCATGTCTGGGAGCCAGTATTGGCGCGGTCTCTGGCTTGCCTCGCTAGATGTCGGATTGACACAGTGCCAAAGCGCAAATGTACAGACAAATAGGAGACGCCTTTTACTGCTGGAAAGTCGCGCGCATCTTTGTATTGATGCATGCGGTCGGTAAACTCTTCAAATAGTTGTTTGCCACCCTGCATGCCAGTAGGTAAACGCATGGCGCTTAAATTGGTGCGGTCAAAACCTATGGCTTCGAGGCTAGGCATGTCGGTTGGCGCAAACTTTTCTCCTGTTTGCGCTAAATTTTGAATGTAACTATCGACGGGATAAGGCTTTAAATAAAAGTCATCGAGTTTTTTAAGGTGCGCGTTTTTGTAAGGTGAAAATACGGAGTAAGGTTTGCCACTTAAGTTTAGCACTTCGTCTTTTTCAAAGATGACTTGATCTTTAAAATCGTGAAATTCGATGTTATTTTTGAGGAGTTGTTGTGCGACTTTTTCGTCTCTAAGCACCGCATTTGGTTCATAATCGCGGTTGATAAATACTGCTTTTACATCTAGTTCGATAGCGAGCTTGGGAATAATATCAGTCGCCTTACCATGCTTAACAATCAGGTCACCCCCGCGAGTTTGTAACGCAATTTTTAGTTCACATATGCTCTCCCATATAAACTCGACTCGCCGGTCTTGTTTATTTTCGAGTTTGTCTAGAATTACGGTGTCAAATACAAATATGCAACACACCTGCTTTGAAGTTTTAAGCGCGTGGTAAAGGGCGGCATGATCATAGTCACGTAAGTCACGCCTGAACCAAACCAGAGATTTTGTGTAAGTCATGCAAATTAAAGACAGCCCATTGGATGTCCAGTTTAGCAAAACCTCAGGATTTTATTTGGTATTAAGTTGTAAATTTAGCCTCTGGCGCCAAATTTATATTTATCAGTGACGTTACCTGAGTTCTTTGCAGGCTCTTCGGCAGATTTGGCGGTACCTTGTGCATTAAGCTTATTACGCAAGGTGAGGGATAACAGCAGGAGCTCTTCTTCCGCATTCGCATCAATTTGTTGAAATATGCTATTGCGATAGATTTCGTCATTTGCGAGCAAGTTAGAATCTACAGCGCCAATTAGTTTGCGTGCCTGAATAGTGAAACGCGCAAGCAATATCATTGTATCGTTATCCATCAGATGATACTCCCATAAATTTTATTATTTAAGAGCACTGTTCATCTCAACGACGTTGCTGAGTATTGCTTGGTATCAAGCTTCGTTGCTTGGCACTATCGACCGTGCGACTTATAAGTCAGCGGCGATAATACGGCATTGTAATCATTATTGCAATATGACTAATAATTCAAACGTTTTTGACTTGACGCAGCTTACAATTCGCTAGGTACTGATCGGAAAAACTGTACACGCTAACACGGTGATTAACTTCTCGCACCGTACATGTATTTTTGTTCAACCGCTTCTACCGCTTTGATAGGCACTACTTTAGTTGCAGGAGGAGTTGCAGAAACAGCCATCAAGCCCAACATGTTCTGAACTTCCAGCGATAGTAAAATGAGTTCTTCATCTCCCATTTCAGATACTTTTTGAAAGATCTGTGCGCTGTACTCGCTGTCTTTAATTAATTTGGCAGGGTTAACCACGCCAATGAGTCTTCTGGCAGACACTGAAAACTTTGATAGTAAAACTAAGCCTCGGTTTTCCATATAAAATCCTTGATCTTAATATTGTCTCAAAATGATGCTCAAATTATAGAGCAATTCCTTTTTTGGTGCGCTTTCCATACAAAATGAGAAGTTATTACCACTTTGTATAGTAGTTAAGCATTTAGCATGCCAGCATGTAGAAATTTATTCGCGGTGATAAGGGTGGTTGTGAATCACCGAATGTGCGCGGTAAAGTTGTTCGGCTAGTATGATGCGCACCATTGCATGCGGAATCGTGAGTTTGGATAAGCTCCACAGCCAGTCTGCTTTTTGTTTAACTGAGGTGTGTAAGCCATCCGCGCCACCAATAACTAATGCAATATCCCTGCCACTAGTGACGCTGCCATCTAGCCAGCTTGAGAATCTATCGGCCAGTTGCAGAGTAGTGACTTCATTGCCACGTTCATCTAATGCCACGAGATAATCACGACCAACTGCATCCAGAATACGTTTGGCTTCTATGAGTTGGATATTTTCTGTACTATTGCCCGCGGCACGCTTCTCTGGTTTGATTTCGACAATCTCTATCGAAGCTTCGCGCGGCATGCGTTTGATGTACTCTGCGCAGGCTGTTTCTACCCAACTAGGCATTTTGTGGCCAACCGAGATAACGCGTAGCTTCATCGTTGCACGCTATCTGGCTGGTGATTAGGCCGCTTTAATATGACTGCGGCGTGCTTCGCCTTCGGTCCACAACTGCTCTAGGTTGTAATAAGCGCGGGTGGCTGGCACCATAATATGCACGACAATGTCATCTAAATCCACCAAGACCCATTCACCATCTTTTTCGCCTTCCGTGCCACGAATATCGTAACCTTTTTCTTTAATCTTTTCGCGCACATTATCGGCAATGGCTTTAGCTTGGCGGCTGGAGCTGGCGCTTGCTACGATCATATAATTGGTAAGGCTGGTCAGTTTACGTACATCCATTACGGTAATATCAAAGCCTTTAATATCTTCAATGGCGTCAATCACTGCCAATTTCATTGCTTCTAAATCAAACATCAGGCTGCCTTGTGGTGAGGTTGTTGCGGTGGAATTTCGCGTTTTTCGTGTGTAATACGGTTTTTTGCATCTACATACACCAATTGAGGCGCATATTTTTCTAGCTCAAGCTCATTGTATTTGGCATAACTGGCAATGATGATGATGTCTTTGGGGTGCGCTTTATGTGCAGCCGCACCATTGATAGAAATGATGCCAGAATTGCGCTCGGCACGAATCGCATAAGTGCTAAAGCGTTCGCCATTAGTCACGTTGTAGATGTTAATTTGCTCATACTCTTCAATGTCGGCAGCTTGCAGCAATATCTCATCAATGGCACAGCTGCCTTCGTAATGCAGTTCGCTATGCGTCACGTGGACGCGGTGGAGCTTGGATTTAAGCATGGTTCTTTGCATTACTTGCCTTCATTGTCGCTAGGGAACAGGGGATTGCCATTATAGTCTTTTCAACGACTTAGCGCAAAAAATCACTGGGCGCAAAATTCTATGTTGTCGATCAAACGGGTTTTACCACCTGTTTGGTTGATTATTTTAGCCGCGCCCAAAACCACTAAGTCTTTATCTTGCGGTTTGGCTGGTTGTAGCGTCGCGGATGAGCGCACCGAGATGTAATCAACTTCCCACCCTTGCTGCGTCAGCGTTTGGCTGGCGATATTTTCAAGCAATTCAAAATTAGAATCACTGTTCTGAATGTTATTAACTATGTGCTGCAAGGTCTTATTTAATTGGCTGGCAGAGGCAAGTTGTGTCTCATTTAAATAACCATTGCGCGAACTCATAGCCAGGCCATTGGCTTCACGTACAGTCTCGCCCGCAATAATAGTGATGGGTAAATTAAATTGCCGTACCATCTCTTTAATAATAAATAATTGTTGAAAATCTTTTTTACCGAACACAGCAATATCCGGCTTTACTATATTAAACAGCTTCAGTACCACAGTCGCTACTCCGGCAAAGTGGCTTAAACGCGTAGCACCACACAGCACGCTGGCAATGGGTGGTGGCATAATTGTCATCGTTTGATTCAGGTTTTGACCATCAAAATCTGCATAAATTTCTGTCGTGCCGGGCACAAATACAATGTCGCAACCCGCTGCTTTTAATTTTTCATAATCAGTCTGCAACGTGCGCGGATAAGCATCTAAATCTTCTGTGGGGCTAAATTGGAGTGGATTCACAAAAATGCTGACGACCACATAATTGGCATGCTGTTTTGCTAAATCGACTAAATGTATATGTCCAGCATGCAGGTTGCCCATGGTCGGTACGAAACCAATTCTTTGACCAATGTTGACTTGGCTTGCAAGGACTGCTCTAAGCGCTGCGATCGTATTAATAATTTGCATGGTGTTATTTTAGCGCAGATAATTAAGTTTAATTGTTATGTTTACTTACTTTGTTTTTAACTGCTTAGGACTCTATGCGCCAACTATCATTAGCCATATTCAGCTTATTGATACTAGCTACATGTGGTAAATCAGATGTGCCAGAAACCAATATCCATGTGCCTTCTGGGGTGCCTGCTACGGCAGCACAGCAAATAAAAGATGGTACTTATTGTTTTAGTAAGTTATTCAATCAGGATGTCACCGCTATTGAACTGACGATTGCAGGTAATGCCGTCTCTGGCAAAATGGATTGGATACCTTACGAAAAAGATAGTGCGCGTGGCACCTTGCAAGGTTCTAAAAACGCGGCTGGCGAGCTGGATTTAATTTATGACTACATGATAGAAGGCAGTCAGCAAACCGAAACTAAAATAATGAAAATTGAAGACGATAAA
>JAKFEP010000092.1:0-7746 GCA_036675645.1 Methylotenera sp.
GGTCATGATTTCAGAGCCTGTTGAAACGCCTGGCAATAATGACAAACCGATTTTTCGTGCAAATAGACCGAGCTCACTGGTGTAGCCTGGGCTCACCGCAAATTTACAACCCACATCTAGAGAGGCCTGTGCGTCTTTCAAATTGCGCACAGTGCCGCTACCCATAATCGCATCTGGCACGTGCTTGGCGATTTGCTCCATGGCTTCTAGTGCGCAACTTGAGCGCAACGTAACTTCTAACACGCGAATACCACCCTCAAGTAAGGCCTCTGCCATAGGCACGGCGTCTTCAACTTTGTTGATGACGATGACAGGAATGACTGGACCTTGCTTAGCTAAATCTAAAGTGTTCATGTTTTTCTCTATGTAGTTAATTCGATTTCTTTGACTATTTGACTGGCACTAGCTGTTTGAAAATTCTATTTCAAACAGCTACAACCAAGTGATGGCGCCTTCTTCGGCTGACAATACATTACGCCTCATTCCGCCAAACAACTCACGCCCTAAACCATGCGAATTGTTTTGACGTTTGACATCAGAAAGCTCTTCTACTTCGCGCTCCGCCCATTCATCTTCATCTACCAGCACATTCACCATACCCACTGTAGCATTTAGACGAATAATGTCGCCGGTTCTTACTTTTGCTAATGGGCCACCTGCAGAGGCTTCTGGTGTCAAATGAATAGCGGCGGGAATTTTACCCGAAGCACCGCTCATACGACCATCGGTGACAATCGCCACCATAAAGCCTTTATTTTGTAGCACAGCAAGTGGTGGCGTTAGTTTATGCAACTCTGGCATTCCATTCGCCTTGGGCCCTTGAAAACGCACTACAGCCACAAAATCACGCTCTAATTCTCCACGGTCAAACGCCTCTAATAATTCTTCTTGTGCATCGAACACAATCGCAGGAGCTTCGATAATGTGCCTATCTTCTGGCACCGCAGAAATTTTAATGACACTGCGCCCTAGGTTACCTTTAAGCAAGCGTAAACCACCAGATTCGTTGAATGGGAAAGCTGCTGTACGCACGATAGTTTCATCTGTACTTTCTTTTGGCAAATCTTTCCAAACCAATGTGTCATTTTCCTTCACTGGCAATTTACCGTAATCACGCAAGCCACCATAAGCTACAGTGAATACATCGGGGTACATATAACCGGCATCGATAAGCTCACGGATCACAAATGCCGGCCCACCTGCGGCCTGGAACTCATTCACATCTGCTTTGCCATTTGGATAAACGCTGGCCAGCAATGGCGTTGTTTTAGCTAAGTGATAAAAATCTGTCCAATCAATCATAATGCCAGCTGCGCGCGCCACCGCCACCCAATGGATGAGGTGGTTTGTTGAGCCGCCTGTGGCCAATAATGCCACCATCGCATTCACAATCACATGCTCATCCACCAGTTTGCCGATAGGCGTAAACTGCGCTTGCTTGGTATTGGCCAACACCATCTTCACGGCTTCTCGTGTCAGCAACTCACGCAAGCCATCATGTGGATGCACAAATGCTGCGCCTGGTACATGCAAGCCCATCGCCTCCAGCAACATTTGGTTGCTATTAGCGGTGCCGTAAAAAGTACAGGTGCCAGCGCCATGATAAGCAGCAGATTCACTGGCCAACAGCTCATCGCGTCCTACTAAGCCTTGCGCATATTTCTCGCGCACTTTCGATTTGGTGGTGTTATCAATACCGGTGCTCATTGGTCCAGCAGGTACAAACACGCATGGTAAATGACCAAAATGCAGTGCGCCGATGAGTAAACCTGGCACAATTTTATCGCACACACCAAGTAGTAGCGCAGCATCAAACACGTCATGCGAGAGCGCAATGGCGGTACCCATGGCAATATTGTCACGGCTAAACAGTGACATCTCCATACCTGGCTCGCCCTGTGTAATACCATCACACATCGCAGGTACGCCGCCTGCAACTTGCACAGTGGCACCATGTTTGCGCGCTTCATCGCGCAAGATTTCAGGGTAATTCACATACGGCTGATGCGCAGAAAGCATCTCATTGTAGGCAGTCACAATCGCAATATTAGTGGCTTTTTCGGCCACTACACGCAATTTATCATTGGCCGGCATGGCTGCAAACGCATGTGCCACATTGGCACAGCCCAAACGATCAGCACCTTTTTTACGATTTAACATCGCATCTACACGGTGCAGGTATGCACTGCGTGTTGGGCGACTTTTTTCGATGATGCGTTCGGTAACTTCTACGTGTGATTGTTTCATAAAGATTCTTCAAAAGCCTACTACAAAAATAAACTGCACTAAAATTAAATACACTAGCCCGATTATCGCTAAATACGGGGGTTCCGTCAAATTTAACTCGGTTATGATTCGCTTGGATTGCGTGACACAACCACCCTGTAGACCGCCTGGATATTAGCCTGCAGGGCATGTTGTTTAGATTTTTGTGCTTTTATTATGTCTTATTTTCTGTTTTTTTGTTTGGTAACTAAAATATCTTCCAGCATCAAGTACTCTAAATCGCAGCCATAAAACATATTCAGTGCATCTGTCGGGCTGCAAATCATTGGCTCACCGCGACGATTGAGTGAGGTATTTAGAACCACCGCATTGCCACGTAGTTTTTCCAAGTGTTCAATCAACTCATAATAACGCGGGTTGGTCTCACGCGTCACCACTTGCGCACGCGCGGTGCCATCTTCATGCACCACTTCGGGAATGCGCGTGTTCCACGCTGGATTAACGTCAAAGGTAAACGTCATATAGGGCGCGGGGTGATCTGTTTGCAGAATGTCTTCTGCCACCTTATCAAGCATGCTTGGGCAAAATGGGCGCCAGCGTTCGCGGTATTTAATTTGTGCGTTGATGCGATCAGCTACACCTGGATAGCTGGGGTCGCCCAAAATACTGCGACAGCCAAGTGAGCGTGGTCCAAACTCCATGCGGCCTTGAAACCATGCCAGCGGATTGCCAGCAGCTAACAATTCAGCCGCTTTTTGTGGGAAATTCTCAACTTTTGTAAAAATCGGCTTATTCGGATGCGCCTCGCACGCAGCCACACATTCTGCACTGGTAAAACTTGGACCAAGATAAGCATGCTGCATTTTGTGGATGGTTTCACCCGCTAAATGTGCAGCATAAGTCGACGCACCCAGGCTGGTGCCGTTATCACCAGAAGCGGGCTGCACAAACAGCTCTTTTACATGTGGCATGGCAATGATACGTTGGTTTAATTTAACATTAAGCGCAACACCGCCCGCCATGGCGACTTTGCCTGTTTCTTTAATGATATCGCCCAAATAATAGTCGATCATTTGCAGTGCTAGATCTTCCAACAGTTTTTGCACACTGGCAGCGTAATGAATGTAGGGGTCATCAATTTCATCGCCACTGCGTTTTGGCCCCAGCCAGTCGATGAGTTTTTGCGTAAAGTAATAGCCCTTAGATTTTCCATCTGGGCCTTTTTCTTTGTAGCGACGCAGACCGACCACATTGACATAGTTAGTATTCACAATCAGTTCGCCATTTTCAAACTTAGCCAAACGGCTAAAATCATATTTACTGGCATCGCCAAATGGCGCCATACCCATCACTTTAAATTCGCCATCCAGCATGTCAAAACCCAAAAACTCGGTAAGGGCGCCGTACAGGCCACCTAAGGAATCCGGGTCATAAAACTCTTTAATTTTGTGGATTTTGCCATGCTCACCATAGCCAAAAAAGGTGGTGGCGTATTCGCCTTTACCATCGATCCCAACAATAGCGGTTTTTTCAGTAAATCCACTTAAATGGTAAGCACTAGAAGCATGTGCCAAATGATGCTCTACCGGTACAAACTTGGCTTTAGTTAACCCCAATTCCTGCATCAATTTCAACGACTTATCGCGGTTGCGGCGAAAGCGACGATTACCATTAAAAATGGCATCCAAAGCGCGATCTGGCGCATACCAATAACGCTTGGCATAATGCCAGCGCGCATTGGTGGAAAGCGGGATCTCACCATATGGGAAAGCTACGATATCTACCTGTTCAGGCTTGATACCTGCTTGTTTTAAACAGAACTTTGCAGCTTCGTAAGGAAATTTATTTTTGGCGTGTTTATCACGAATAAAGCGCTCTTCTTCTGCCGCTGCGATAATTTTGCCATCGATTAAAATTGCGGCCGAGGCATCATGCCCCAGCGCGCCAGATAAGCCTAATACAATCATACTAATACCATTATTTAGTCATTCTTTATTGGTTGCAATGCCTGCTCTAATCAGCAGCAAGTCGTCTGGATATACGACTTTAAATGTCTTCACAAACGCATTATACAGGCTTGTGTTGTCTTTCCAATTTTGCATAAAACGCTGTATATCGCGCACATGGGCAGTTAGATTAGTTTTGCGATGCTGACGCATACTATCTAAATCAATTAATAGAGGCTGTGTGCCTTGCATTTTGATGTTGGTGGCTTTCATATCCCCATGTGAGATTTGCAGTAAGTAAAGCTTGTAAAAAAGCATCACGATACTCTTTACAGCTTCCGCGCGTTTGGTTTTATTTTGAGTTTGGGCAAAATATTCTGCCACATCGGGCAAGTCCAAATATTCTGCCAAAAAATACGCCTTGCCACGTAGGCCAAAAGTGCGCTGCTCGTAAACGGCAATCGGCTTAGCGGTGGCAATGCCTAAAATATTAAGGCGATGCGCGTTGGCCCATGAAGCCACAGCGCGACTAGGCCGAAAGGCGCGCCAAATGCCATGCCAAAAGCTTTTAATGTTATAACGTTTAATGACAATTTTTTTGTTGTCAATTTCTGCCAGCCCTACCGTACACGTATTACCATTTTTCAGCAGGTTGTGCTGATCTATCAACACATCCAACTCGGTCATATCGCTAGGCAGGGTGATATTAGCATCGCTGGAAGCTGCAATAAACAAGCCTCGCAAGGCGGTGATATTCACATCGCTACATTGCCTAAACACCTTTTTATCTGCGTAATAACTCGCCACTTTTTCACGGTGCGCGTTTGTAATAGCTTTAATCAATGCTGCATCAGGCAAAGTATGCAGGTTTTGCACATCTGAATAGGTTTTAAGTAACTCGGCCAGCCAAACTTCAACATCCAGCACATCGAATTTCGAAAGTAAAATACTCAAATTCTTCAGCGCCTGTTGCTGAGTTAAATGTGCATACTTACGAATACCATCGCCATCCAAGGTATAAATAGCTTCATCTTTAACTAAAAAATTTTTAAGATGCAAATCCGTTTGAAGTAAGCTGGCTTGATGGTGATGTGCAACTGTTTTAACCAGCTGTTTTTCCAATTTTAAGCGTGCTTTATCAGCCAGTTTTCTCCACAACGTTTCAGCATTTTCTGAATTTTCAATTGCTTGAAAAATCAGCATACACCCTTTTCCACTCGGCAAATTTTCTGTATGTAACAATGAGGGCGTGAGCAAATTCGCTTCTATTAAATATTGCACCCCCATCTCATCACGGCGCGCATAACGATTATAATTTTTTCCGAAAAACAGCTTAATATAAACATGGGTATCACCCCATTTGGCCCGACAAACCAAACGTCGATTGGGCAAGTGGCGCACCACACAAAGCTCACTTAATTGCGATTTATCCTGCAATAAAAGCCCCATCGCATCTAAGCCATATTGGTTCAAAACTTGCGAATGTGTTTGCTCATTTAGCAACTAAAATACCCTTAATCTTTGTACCACGTTTTTTACGCATAGCGCGCTTTATGATGAGTCGACACAGCCATTTACTAAACCCTGTCAATTGTTTTAACTGGCAGTACTGCAGAAAAAAGTACAAGCGCTGTGTGCGGCTCCAGTGCTCTGCATGTCGAGTCAAAGCGGCCAAATCAAAATAAGCATTATTCCAAAAGACAGGGCTGAAACGTGCCTTTTCCAAGTCAATCAGTGCGACCTGCGGAGTGGTATTCGCTGTCGCCACAAAGATATGTTTTGGATACAAAGCGCGGTGCATTAAATTGAGCTGATGAAAACTGCGTAGACTAGATGCAATGCTGGCTAATAAAGTGCGTTTTGCTTGAGCACTCATTTCTTCTGTTGCAATTTGATGGCTTAGTGCATCGAGCGGAATAAAATCGGTGAGCTCCACCGTAATTAAAATCGCACGCATTTGTTGCTTTGTAGATTGCTCGCCATAAAACACCACACGTGGTGCGTTGAATGCTCGCTTCTCCAGAAACGTCAGGTGTTCAAACTCACGTCTGAAAGTAGGCTCACCTTTAATCGGGTTGCGCAGGCTAAACCTGCCATGATTCTGCTGTTTTTTAACGAACACGCGTAGAATTGAGCCTTCTGGCGTCCCTAACTGCAAGCGTCCAACCCCACTCCAGCCGCCCCGCCGTTCATTCGGCGCTTCAAACCAATCAATGTCGCGCGCCCAAATCGCATCAAAATCATGCAACTGATTTTGCGCAAATATGGCCTGATAATGAGTTGACTGAAACAATGTAGATAAGCTTTTAATATAAAATTGTTAAGGTAATCTATCGCGAATTATATCAGCCATTATCTGCTTTAAGCGGCGTGAAGATGACGTTACACGCATATCACGTATAATCTCACCCGTTATGCTATCAATCATTTTCAAACCATTTGGCTATTTATCACTGCGCATATTACATGGCCTAGGCACGGCTTTGGGCTTGTTGCTCTTTTACTGTATGCGCCAGACTAAAAAACGGACTATTGAAAACATTTCACAAAGCCAATTGGTCAAAAATCCTGCTGATCTCAATGAAGTGGCGCGTAAAAGTTTTGTAGAACTTGGCAAAGCCATGCTGGAAACACCCATGATTTGGCAAAAAAAGGAGGCTGATTTATTGCCTTTAATGCAGAAAATCCATGGTTGGGAATTTGTGGAAAATGCTTTGCAAACGGGCAAGGGAATTATTTTTCTTACCCCTCACTTAGGCTGCTTTGAAATTACTTCAATTTATTACGGCAGCCAACACCCAATCACAGTGTTGTATCGTCCGCCAAAGTTAAAATCGTTGGGGAAATTTATTCTCAAGGGTCGCAACCGTACTGGCGTTACGCTAGCTGCTGCCAATACCGACGGTGTGCGAAAACTGGTGCAAGCGTTAAAACGGGGTGAGGCGATTGGTATTTTGCCTGACCAGATTCCCGCAGCTGGCGAAGGTGAGTGGGCTGATTTTTTTGGCAAACCCGCCTACACCATGAGCTTGGCCAGCAAGCTAGCCGAAAAAACGGGGGCGACTGTGATTATGGGTTTTGGCGAACGCTTAGAAAAAGGTGCAGGTTATGCGTTGCATTTAAGAAAAATAGACAGTATTGCCACACCAGCTTTGCTGAATCAGGCGATTGAACAACAAATCGCCCAAAAACCCAGCCAATATTTGTGGAGTTACAACCGCTATAAAGTGAGAAGTCACGCACTAATGAAACATCGCAACAGAATTATTAACCCCGATTAGTTAATTGCCGTTTTTTCTTTGGCTAAACGCTGTTGAAATTTTCTACTGTTAAATTTGGTAAGTAGCTTGTTTGCGCGTGTTTCCACTTTTTCCCAAAAAGCAGCTGTTTGCGGCAAATAATGTTGCTTAAATATACTTAAATCTTGCGCATCTAAGCCGTTTTGCAACATCGAGAAATATAAACCTGCAATATCCTTCATCACAGCATTTCCATTTGGTGATTGGTTTTGCAACATGCGATGCAAATCGATTAAGTGCAAATCGTAATGATTAGCTAATGCGTTTTGACGGCT
>JAKFEP010000028.1:0-7640 GCA_036675645.1 Methylotenera sp.
TGAATCGGGAAGCGGTAAAGAGCTGGTCGCTAGTGCGCTACATAAACACAGTCCGCGCGCAGAAAAGCCTTTTATCGCTCTCAATACCGCTGCCATTCCAAAAGACTTGTTAGAATCCGAACTGTTTGGTCACGAACGTGGCGCATTTACTGGTGCAGCTGCGGCACGACGTGGGCGTTTTGAGCAAGCTGATAATGGGACTCTTTTCTTGGATGAAATCGGCGATATGCCTGCTGACTTGCAAACAAGACTTTTACGTGTATTAAGTGATGGTCAGTTTTATCGTGTAGGTGGTCATCAACCCCTTAAAGTCAATGTACGCGTTATTGCTGCTACGCACCAAGATTTGGAAGAACGCGTTAAACTTGGATTGTTTCGCGAAGACTTATTCCATCGTTTAAATGTCATACGCTTACGCTTACCCCCTTTAAGGGAACGCCGTGAAGATATACCACATCTCGCTAAACATTTTCTCGCCCACAGCGCCCAAGCGCTAGGGGTAGAGCCTAAACAATTATCTGCTGCTGCCTTACGTTATTTAACAGCGGTTAACTGGAGTGGTAATGTACGCCAACTTGAAAATGTATGTCATTGGCTAACTGTGATGGCACCAGGGCAAAGTGTAGATGTTGCAGATCTGCCTCCCGAGCTAAAAGAAGACACCGCAAAAACATCTAGTGCACAATCATGGCAAGAGGCACTGGCTGCAGAAGTGGCTGGCGCGCTGAACCGTGGCGAGCAAAATGTGCTGGATTCACGCACCAAAGATTTCGAACGGGTGATGATAGTGAAAGCTTTGCAGCATACGGATGGAAGGCGTATAGAAGCCGCCAACCAGCTTGGCATGGGACGCAATACGCTCACACGCAAGATTCAAGAATTAGGAATAGACGAATAGTGTAACGCTTAACTCAGGGTCAAACCGCCCCAATTTTATTCAAGATACATGGCTAATGGAGAAATTTTGGATCAACCTGCACAAAAACTTTAACTGGTAACCTACTAGACCTTAATCGCGTTTACTCGACTAATCGGAAACACGCTTTGTTTTTGTGCATCAATTTTGCTCACAAAGAATACTTGCGCAAGCCTTGAGTCTTCTAGTGTATTGCCAAAAAAATTATTTGCCGCATGAAAATGCCGGCCTTCATAAATAATCAGCGTGTTATACACATTATTTACGCGCACAATTTCGTCAAACATGCTGTGATAACTGGTATCCATGGCAATTTCACCCGCTTTAAACCGCTCATCCATTTCTACTAAAGCACGCTCGTATTTAACTTCATCAAATTCTTTATTTTTCCTGAATAATGAGGTACCGCCATTTAATGGAGCATCAGGCGTTAAATACAAAACACCAGCAAATACAGTATTGTTATCGGTGTGGATGACACCCTGACTATATTCTTCAGAAACGCTTTGAAAGCTGGTAGTAATCCGCCAACGCATTACATCATGCTCTGCATTGTGAAATACCGTTACTAGTTTTGTGCAAATTTTGTCAAAAAGCCCCTTATCCAGAATCGACAAATCTTGCGTTCTACCTCCGGGATAAACGTACTGTATATTGGGGACTTCTTTGCAATAGGTAAATTTTTGTGCTAACGCAAATTTTCTAACGGCATCGGGGTTTTCGTAAAAATTTTCAATTACTGTAACTGGATATAAATTCATATTTAATATTTCAAAAGATGTTAAATCTATTTAACTAGGATTATAACAAACGTCATTGCAATAAGTGAAACAAGGATGTAATCATGGGTTAATTAGCAATCTTAGTCATGCCGCAGCTATCATTGGATTGCCACGCTGCTCTCGCAATGACAATAAAAAACGGCAACCGAAGTTGCCGTTTTATCTGTAAATCTAATTTAAACAGGCTAAGCCTGTATTAAATTAGAAGAACATAATTGCGCCCACTGCAATGGTTTTTGCTTTGTTTTCTGCAGAATCTAACTCTGATTTCACAACTGAATACTCAGCTACCAAATTCAAATGTTTTGTAATTGGATGGTATGCACCCACTGTCCACATTGAGTCTTCAAGATCATTGAAAGTATCAATTGAGTTGCCTTCTAACTCAGATTCACCATAGCTAACGCCCAATTTAGTGCCTACACCTGGAAGAGTGTAAGTACCTTGAACGTACCAACCATCTGAATCACGGTCATTACCAGCAGCGTCGAAACCATGGTTTAGTTGAACGGTTTGACCAATACCTGAACCATCGTAGTAGTAACCAGTTAAGCCGAAACCAGCAACATTAACTGTTGTGCCGATATCCCATGCAGTTGCCTTGTCTGCACCAGCTGCACCAGGGATGCCAGATACTTTTTGTGTCATACCAGAAACCCATACTTTACCGCCTACATCGCCAGCCCATTCGTATGAAGCTTTACCTTCAAACGCTGGTGAAGCACCACTACGACCGTCTGATCCTGTTGAGGCTAAACCAGCGTTACCAACAGCGATAGCATTCCAACCTTGGGTTACACCTGCTGTAAAGCTAAAGCCATTCCAGTTTGGTGATGAGTATGCTACTTGTGATTTCCAGTCAGCATAGATGAAACCTGTACCGATACGACCAGTAGTAGTTGTGTTACCAGCTAAACCACCAGCACCAGAACCAACACCCAACAATGTCATGTCGTTTAAGATAGCGTCAGAAGCGAAAATGCCTAAGTCTTTACCTAATTTGATAGAGCCCCATGATTTGTCACCAAATGTTAAGAACGCTTGACGGTTTTCTTGGAAAGCTGCTGTACCAACACCTTGGAATGACTGTGCACCAGCACTACGTGTTGAAGAACCTGGGTTAATAGAGATAGTGAAACCAACATCTAAATCGTTTTGGCGAGTTTTACCAGAAACTGATAAGTAGTTAGGTAGCAAACCTGTTGTGATATTAGATCTTGAATCATCACCGTTAGCTACGTCGGCTTGTGTAAATAACAGACCACCGTAACCAGCAGCATGTTCAACGCTGTCGAACTTAGTGTTTGTGTAGTATGTATTCACGATACCACCGATGTCTAATGTCCAATCGCCTGCTGGAATCATGATGCCAGCGTTAGCGCTTGAAGCACCAGCCAATAAAGCTGCTGCAACTGCTAAACTTAATTTCGTTTTCATATAATTCTCCATAGTTTTAACTCTAAGTTTATTTCTAAATTTTTACTTCAAAAATATACTGCTTATTTACTACTAAATACCCTCATTTTTGAAATCTTAATTATTACTAGCTAAAATCTGCAAAAACGAGAAAGTTCGCGAACTCTCCCAGACCTTATTTATAAATTATTTATTAATAAAAAATTTACATTTATTTACTAAGAAGGTTCGCTTAGTATGCCAAAAACACACTTATTGCAGCAAGTAATATGTCACTTTTGCCGATGAATATAAGTAAATGTTGTAATGGCGCAACAATAGGACTGAGCTCGATTATATGCTGAACAGGTATATCTACTGAAATTACAACAATGACTGTGATGTGGAGTTTAAAAAAACTCGCCTACTACGAATAGTCTGCGATGCTCACGAATTGCAAATCTATCAGTCATGCCAGCTATATAATCTGCTACAGCACGCGCCTTATCGGCTTTTGCGTAAGCCTGAAAATCGTGCGGCATCAATCCGATGTCTACCATAAATCCTGTAAACAGGTCACGAACAATGCGCTCTGCCTTAGCACTCATGCGATTCACCTTGTAGTGCTGGTATAAATTTTTGCGTAAAAATTGCTTTAAAGCCAGATTCTGCTTACCTATGTGAGCACTAAAACCTACCAAATGGGATGCCTGGCGAATATCTTGTATGTTTTTTGGGTTAAGTTGACTAATATTCGCACCGCTTTGCGTACATAAATCGACAACCAGCACATTGATCATGCGACGTATGGTCTCGTGTATCAGCCGTTTTTGCTCGAGCTTTGGGTATAGGTTTTTTACCAAATCGAGCTGAGAAGAAAATAGCTCAACACTTTGTAATTGCTCGATGCTAATTAAACCAGAGCGTAGACCATCATCTACATCATGATTGTTATAAGCAATTTCATCGGCAAAATTAGTGACTTGTGCCTCTAAACTTGGACTGGTTTTATCAATGAAACGCTGGCCAACATCTCCTAATTGCCTAGCATTTTTAAGTGAGCAGTGTTTTAAAATGCCTTCGCGCAATTCGAAAGTCAGGTTGAGGCCATCAAACTCGGCATAACGTTGTTCAAGCTTATCCACCACACGAAGTGATTGCAGATTATGCTCAAAGCCGCCGTAATCTTTCATGCAATCGTTTAGCGCATCTTGCCCGGCATGGCCGAAAGGCGTGTGACCAAGATCATGTGCCAGTGCAATTGCTTCTGTCAAATCCTCGTGAAGATTGAGCGTGCGGGCTATTCCACGCGCCAATTGGGCAACTTCTAAACTGTGCGTAAGGCGCGTGCGAAATAAATCACCTTCGTGATTCACGAAGACCTGTGTTTTATATTCTAAACGTCGAAACGCAGTGGAGTGGATAATACGGTCGCGATCGCGCTGGAAAGCATTTCTTAATGGCGAAGGAAGCTCGTTCTGCTGGCGGCCTAACGAGTTATCGGGGTTGGCGGCGTATGGCGCAAGCATACTCAAGCAATTGCTTCTAATGTTTGTCTGAGCTTATCAGCATCGTAATCACTGGTAATTACCGCTTTGCCAATGCTTTGCTGTAGTACCAGCCTGATTTTACCATCCTCCACTTTTTTGTCAGATTGCATTAAATCAAGATAATTTTTTACCCCTAAATTAGGAGCTTTAAGAGGCAAGCCGGATGCGGTTAGTAACGCATGCATTCTTTGTACTTCAGTATCATTTAGCCAGCCTATGCGGTGTGATAAGTTAGCCGCCAGCATAGTGCCTGCTGCTACCGCTTCTCCATGCAGCCAAACGCCATAACCCATTGCGTTTTCAATAGCATGGCCAAAAGTATGGCCTAAATTAAGCAGGGCTCGCTCGCCTGTTTCGTGTTCATCTGCTGCCACCACTTCTGACTTATTTTGGCAAGAACGGTAAATTGCATAACTGGTGACCGCATCATCCAGCTTCATCAGCGCATTAATGTTGGTCTCTAACCAGTCAAAAAAATCCGCGTCTCGGATTAGGCCATATTTAATCACCTCTGCCATACCAGCTGACAATTCGCGCTTGGGCAACGTCTGCAGGGTATCCGTATCAGCCAGCACCAGCTTAGGTTGGTAAAACGCGCCTATCATGTTTTTACCAAGCGGATGATTAATACCAGTTTTTCCGCCAACACTAGAGTCAACTTGGGAAAGCAATGTAGTAGGGATTTGGATAAAAGGGACACCGCGTAAATAAGTCGCTGCTGCGTAACCCGTCAAATCACCAATTACTCCGCCACCGAGTGCAATTAGCGTAGTACTGCGCTCGCAACGATTTTGCAGCAGCGCATCGTATATCGTGTTCAGTGTTTCGCTATTTTTATAAGCTTCACCGTCAGGCAAAACAATCTCTATTACAGCAACACCACTGTCTTTAAGCGGTTTGGCCAGCTTTTCTAAATATAAAGGTGCAACAGTAGTATTGGTTACAATTGCCACTTGTTTGCGCTTTAACTGGGGAATAATCAGCTCTGGTTGATTCAATAAACCTCGACCAATGTGTATAGCATAAGCACGTTCGCCAAGGGCTACATTCAAGGTCTGCATCATGGTGTTATGTTGGGTCAATTAAAGTTTTTTCTATTTGGTTTAATATGCTTGCGACAGGCTGGTTGCCAGTGTCAAAAATCATGTTGGCAGTTCGAGTATATAACGGATTACGTTCTGCATACAGCTGCTCTAACTTGGCGCGAATATCTACATTTTGCAGCAAAGGTCGATGTTTATCGTTACGCATCCTATGCCAAAGCTCATTGACGTTGGCGCGTAAGTAAATCACCGTACCATGATTTTTTAATAATTCCCTATTTTCTTCCGCCAGTATTGCCCCACCGCCTGTGGCCATGATGATATTCCTTAATTGGCTAAGTTCTTGAATAACGGCTGTTTCACGTTTACGAAAGCCGGCCTCACCTTCTAATTCGAAAATTGTAGATACTTTTACACCTGTACGCTTTTCGATTTCATGATCGGTGTCGTAAAAAGTTTTGCCTAAGTGTTTAGCCAGCAATTTACCAATGGTGGTTTTACCAGCCCCCATTAAACCTACAAAAAAAATATTATCGGTATTTATTGCCACAATAAAAAAATGCCTATCACACAGATGATAGGCATTTTAAGGTAAAGCGCGCTTTCTGTCAGCGTGGGCTGTGATTTAAGTTATCTTAAGCCCAAACTTTCGTCCATAATTTTGGGCGTAATAAAAATCAGTAACTCTGTTTTATCATCTGTCTTAGTCCTACGTTTAAATAAGTTGCCTACCACAGGGATGTCACCAAAGAAAGGCACCTTGTCTACATCGTTACGCTCAGTTTGCTCATAGATACCGCCTAACACAGCAGTTTCACCATTTGCGACCAACACTTGTGTAGTGACATTTTGGGTGTTAATGGATGGCACGCCTGCAAATACTTGCCCAACTTGATCTTTCTTAACCTCTAGATCCATAATAATTTTATCATCAGGTGTAATTTGCGGGGTCACTTCTAAGCTAAGTACTGCTTCTTTAAATGACACGGTCGCTGCGCCGCTAGATGAAGCTTCAAGATAAGGTATCTCGGTACCTTGCGCTATCTTAGCCTTTTGCTGGTTAGCAGTAGTGACGCGCGGACTTGAAACGATTTTGCCTCGCTGGTCTCTTTCTAATGCTGATAACTCCAAGTTTAACAGCAAGCCAGCAGGCAACCTGAACAAACTAAAGGCAAAATTACCGAACGCATTAGCTACTGGTAGATTTGTATTCAAGCCATTTGCACTGATGGTGCTGCCCGGAACATCTAATGTATTTGATAATGTACCGCCCACATCATAGGTGTTACTAGAGTTTGCTTTCTGAATACCGAATCTTACACCCAGGCTCTTGCTAAACTTGTCATCTGCCAGTACTAAACGTGACTCAATCATTACCTGTCTCACAGAGACATCGGTTTTATTAATAATCGCTTGAATTTCTTCTAGCTTTTTGGCTGTATCTTGAATAAAAAGAGTATTAGTTCGAGGATCGACCACTGCGCTACCCCGTTTAGAAAGAATGCTTCTGTTCTGAGCGCTACCACCAGCACTTCCCCCAGCCCCGCTAGCACCTGAGCCAGTTAATATGCTCTTAAACGCTTCAGCTTTTTGGTAGCGCAATACAAAAACTTCAGTGCGTAAGGGCTCTAAATCTTCAATCGCATTAACCGCCTCTAACTGTGCTTTCTCTTTAGCCGTTACTTCTTCTGCTGGGGCTACCATGATCACGTTGCCAGACTTGCGCATGGTCAAACCTTTATTTTGCATGATAATATCCATGGCTTGATCCCACGGCACATCTTTTAAGCGCAACGTCAAGTTACCGGTCACCGTATCACTGGTAATAATATTTAAGCCTGTAAAGTCTGCAATCACTTGCAATACTGAACGCACCTCAATATTCTGGAAGTTCAGCGAAAGTTTCTCACCAGAGTAGCCAGGTTTATTGCCCTTAACCAATTTATTCGGGTCT
>JAKFEP010000001.1:0-7617 GCA_036675645.1 Methylotenera sp.
ACGGTGATACACATGACTTTTGTGTTCTCTGCGGTTGCTATCGCTTATATTGATAAGCTGATGTCGCACAACGATGCCAAACATTAACTAATTAGACATTCATTAATAACTGCGCAAAATATGCTGAGGGGCGTTAGTCCCCTCACTAACGCTTAAATTACGTACTGTAAATTTATGCACCGCAATGGTTTTTTCATTTTCAGTTTTAACCACCACGCGCCAATCGCCAGCAACTGGGTTGCTTTTGTAGGTATAGCCTCTAAAGCCGTTATAACGACCGCCACTCACGGTAAAACTTGCGCGCGATTGCAGAACCCAACCTTGTTTGGTATGCAATTGCCAATCGTGAAATAGCTTGGTCTTTAAACCTGCAGGAGCAAAAATGGTAGAAAAACAATAAATACGTTGTCCGCTTGGTACCGCCAAATCATCACTGCTTGTACGCCAAAATACCCACCAGGCAGATTTCTGCTGGCTTAATTGATACTTTCCATCCACTTTTTCGATTGCGTAAGCCATGGCTATATCACGTTTAACCAACGGCACTGGTGGAATCATATCTACTGCATAGGCCAGCATGAGTAAACCCGCGATTACCGAAACTGGCCAAATGCTGCCTAAGTGATTGGGTGTTTTTGTATACAGCCAATAGGCAAACATAGCCCCTAATAGCGTGCTTAGATAAAACCATACACTGAGGACGCTGCCTAGCAAAAATGGTAACGCAAAGTTAAACAGTAGCATGGCACATAAGCCAAACAGCGCCCAACTGATGGTGAAACGCCGATACTGATTTTCCAAAAACTCATTAACAACGAGCAAGCTAGCCAACAACAAAGACATCCACCACGCGAGCCAATGGCTAGAGCTTTTAAAATATAAAATAAACAGCGCGCTTAATAAACTACCAAATAAAAATTGCAGCAAAAAATAGGGAAAGCGCGAAGTGATGATGGTATATAAACGTGAAGGCAGTTTAGCTTCATCCGCCAGAATAAAGCTGGGGCGGCTAATTGAAAAAAGAATCAAGCCCGCCGCCAGTAAATAACCCGCAAAAATGATGAGATCAAATGCCGCCACATTGTGGCCTATCGTTAGCGCGTCCCAAATAAAGCCGGCAAAAAAGAAAATCGCTGGTAGGTAACTAGCCACACTTTTTAATGTGGCTTTTGATGCTTGTTTAGCACTTTCTAACAAGTTAATGCAGCCTGCTAAAACGTACAAAAAAGCTGGTTAGATGGCAACTTCGGCAATCGGAATCACTTTTTTGCCACTGCTTAATGTATCTAATGCAGCTTTGTATTCCGTCATTTGGTCGAAATTTAAATATTTATAAATTTCTGCAGTATTCTGTAATTTACTGCCTATCGTTTCCATATATTCGGCATGGCTTGGCATACGGCCTAATTTTGCACACACCGCCGCCAACTCAGCTGAACCCAAATAAACGCGCGCATCACGGCCCATACGATTATCAAAGTTGCGTGTAGAGGTTGAAAATACCGTGGCTTTATCTGCCACCCGCGCTTGGTTACCCATACATAGGCTGCAGCCAGGCACTTCGGTTCGCGCACCCGCGATGCCAAATACAGAATACACACCTTCGTCACGCAGTTGTGCTTCATCCATACGCGTTGGCGGTGCAATCCATAAACGCGTAGGAATATTACCTGTGCCTTCCAGTACTTTGGCCGCAGCACGATAGTGGCCGATATTGGTCATGCAGCTACCGATAAACACCTCATCGATTTTATCGCCGACTACCGCTGACATCGGTTTAATGTCATCGGGATCATTTGGGCAAGCCACCAAGGGCTCCTTAATGGTGGCTAAGTCAATCTCGATGATATGTGCGTATTCTGCATCTGCATCAGGCTGCAACAATTCAGGTTTTGCCAGCCAGGCTTGCATATTCTCAATGCGGCGTTGCAAGGTGCGTGCATCCTCATAACCGTTTTCAATCATATTTTGCATCAGCACAATGTTGGATTTCAAAAACTCGATCACAGGTGCTTTATCTAATAAAACCGTACAGCCATTGGCGGAACGTTCTGCAGAAGCATCGGCAAACTCAAATGCTTGCTCAACCTTTAAATCAGGCAAGCCTTCAATCTCTAAAATACGGCCGTTAAATACATTCTTTTTATTGGTTTTCCCGACCGTTAAAGTGCCCTCTTGTATCGCCGCGTATGGAATTGCATTGACTAAATCGCGCAAGGTGATGCCGGGTTGCATTTCACCTTTAAAACGCACCAATACTGATTCTGGCATATCCAATGGCATGGCGCCTGTGGCAGCCGCAAAGGCGACCAGTCCAGAACCCGCAGGGAATGAAATACCAATAGGAAAACGCGTATGTGAATCGCCGCCAGTGCCGACGGTATCAGGCAAAATGAGGCGGTTTAACCATGAGTGGATGACGCCATCACCCGGACGTAATGAAACACCGCCGCGGCTGCTCATAAATTCTGGCAGACTATGTTGCAACTTAATATCCACTGGTTTTGGATAAGCGGCCGTATGACAAAAGCTTTGCATCACTAAATCGCTGCTAAAGCCTAAACAGGCCAACTCTTTTAATTCATCGCGCGTCATGCCGCCAGTAGTGTCTTGTGAACCCACAGTAGTCGCTTTTGGTTCGCAATAAGTATTTGGTCGTACGCCAACGCCTTCAGGCAAACCACAGGCACGACCCACCATTTTTTGCGCCAATGTGTAGCCTTTGCTTGAAACCACTGATGGCGTTGCTTTAATGAAAATATCCGTCTCTGGTAAATTTAAAGCTTTACGCGCATTGGCGGTTAAGCCGCGACCAATAATCAATGGAATACGCCCACCCGCGCGCACCTCATCTGGCAGCGTGACTGGATTCAGCTCAAACGTAGAAATGACCTCACCTGTCTCATTCAATACTTTTCCTTCATACGGAAAAATGGTGATTTCATCGCCAGTTTGCATTTTTGACACATCACATTGAATCGGCAAGGCACCAGAGTCTTCGGCTGTGTTAAAGAAAATTGGGGCTATCTTTGCACCCAAAATCACGCCACCCGTACGTTTATTGGGAATATTCGGAATATCGTTGCCCATGAACCACTGCACAGAGTTAATGGCTGATTTGCGTGAAGATCCTGTCCCCACCACGTCGCCCACATATACCAGTGGCAAACCTTTTTGCTTTAAGCTTTCAATCTTCTTTAAGCCATCTGGCATCTTGTTAATTAGCATCGCTTTGGCGTGTAGCGGAATATCAGGCCGACTCCAAGCGTCTTGCGCCGGACTTAAATCATCGGTATTGGTTTCGCCATCTACTTTAAACACCACCATTTTTAGCTGATTTGCCAACACTGGTTTGCTGGTAAACCATTCTGCGTTTGCCCAACTCTCCATGAGTTTCTTGGCGTGGGTATTGCCAGACTTCATTAACACATCAACATCATGAAAGGCATCAAACATCAAAATGGTATTGCTTAAAGCCTTAACCGCATGTGCTGCCATCGGAGTGCTTAGCAGCTCTACCAAAGCCTGAACGTTATAGCCACCCAACATGGTGCCAAGTAGCTGCACAGATTTTTCAGGTGTAATCAAGGGTGAAGTTGCAACGCCTTTGGCAATATCAGCCAAAAATGCTGCTTTGACATAAGCCGCTTGGTCTACACCTGCTGGCGTTTGATTCTCAAGTAAATCAAGTAATAAACTTTCATCACCCTTTATTGGATTTTTCAGCAACTCAACTAACGAGGCTACTTGTTCAGCACTCAAAGGTAAAGGGGGTAATTGTTGTGAAGCACGCTCTTGGACGTGTAATTGGTAAGCTTTTAACATGTTAATTATTGCTCTTTAAAATAAAATTTTTAGTAAAGTTGTATTATAAATCAACCTAAACCAGCTACCCTCCCATTTTGAAAAGTTCAAAATATCGAAATGCTTAGTTTTAAGCTAATTAACACTCTCTGATACAAACTCTTTAGCGAATGGAATTGGGCAACCACCGCCCATCGCGCGCACTTCCCACCGATCTAACAGCGCTTTTTGATAATCTTTCCCATGTTTAAGCACCAAAAATGCACGCACTTCCAGCACATCAGCAAAACCATTTTTATCGGTATCCATCGTTGCCACATTTTGCTCTACAGTGGGGCCAGTGTACCTACCATCTTTGTCGGTCAGATAATCTAATATATCTTCAGCATTTGACGCATTAGCACAAAAAAGCATGCACGCAGTTATTATCAGTTTTGTCATTTTATGGTCAGCCCCAAAAAACATTCATAAATTATGACTGATATTAACGCTTAAGGTGCTACTTACTGTGTGACTTTATGCACACTAACTCTTATACACTATGTATATCGATTACCTTATGCTGCGCAATTTTTTCTTTCCACAGGGCTGGACCTGTTTGATGCACAGATTCGCCTGCAGCGCTCACCGCTACCGTGACGGGCATATCCACTACATCAAACTCATAAATCGCTTCCATCCCCAAGTCTGCAAAAGCGACCACGCGCGACTTCTTAATTGCTTTACTGACTAGAAACGCCGCGCCACCCACTGCCATCAAATAGACAGACTTATATTTTTTAATCACCGCCAGCGCTTCTTCACCACGCTCTGCCTTACCAATACTGCCAAGCATGTTAAGCTGTCCCAGCATTAACTCAGTGTAATCATCCATTCTAGTCGCAGTCGTAGGGCCTGCTGGGCCTACCGCTTCATCGCCTACAGCATCGACTGGGCCAACGTAATAGATGAAACGATTTGTAAAATCTACCGGTAATGTTTCATTTTTTGCCACCATTGCTGCAATACGTTTATGCGCCGCATCGCGACCAGTTAGGATTTTTCCTGTTAATAATAGCGTTTCACCCGCTTGCCAATTGGCAATATCTGCTTTGGTTAACGTATCTACATTCACCCTTTTCGCTTGTGCGCTTGGCGCCCAATGCACATCTGGATAGCTGGATAAATCGGGCGGTGTCAGTTCTGCCACCCCAGAACCATCCAGCACAAAATGCACATGCCGCGTAGCCGCACAATTTGGGATAATGGCTACTGGCAGCGACGCCGCATGAGTTGGGTAATCCAGAATTTTCACATCTAACACAGTCGCTAACCCGCCTAACCCTTGCGCACCAATACCTAGATTATTCACTTTGTCAAAAATCTCCAAGCGCAATTCTTCTAGCCTATTTTGTGCACCCTTTTGTTTAAGCACATGCATATCAATAGGTGTCATCAGCGACTCTTTTGCGAGCAATACCGCTTTTTCTGCAGTGCCGCCAATGCCAATGCCCAACATCCCCGGTGGACACCAACCCGCACCCATTTGGGGCACCACTTCCAATATCCAATCCACAATGCTGTCGTTCGGGTTCAACATCGCAAGCTTGGCTTTATTCTCGGAACCGCCCCCTTTTGCCGCGATACTCACCTCTACAGTATTACCTGCCACCAACGAAACGTGCACTACAGCAGGCGCGTTATCTTTGGTATTGACGCGCTTTCCAGCGGGGTCTGTCACGATAGAAGCACGCAATTTATTTTCCGGAAGTAGATAGGCACGGTGCACACCTTCATTCACCATCTCTTCTAAAGTTAATCCCTCCTCAAAGCGCACTTGCATACCCACTTTGACAAAAGCAACAACAATGCCAGTATCCTGGCAGATGGGCCGCTTACCTTCCGCACACATTTTAGAGTTAGTCAAAATTTGTGCAATCGCATCCTTGGCTGCAGGTGATTGTTCTTGCTTATATGCCTCACCCAACGCCTGGATATAGTCCTGTGGATGATAGTAAGAAATATATTGCAAGGCATCTGCGACGCTTTGAATAATATCTTCAGTTTTAATCAGCGACATAAATTAGCGACAACTTTTCTCATAAGCGATTGAATTGTTGATATTTTTACGCAATATTTTACCATTTTTGGTGCGTGGGAAATCTTTAGCCAAATATATTGTTTTAGGTGTTTTATACGCCGCCAAATGTTGTTTCCCAAAAGCCAGTAATTCATCCGGGCTAGTCACTGCATCTGGTTTTAAAATCACATAAATCACTACCAGCAACTTGTCTTTTTCTATCTCCTCACCAACAGCAGCACAATCCGCCACATCGGGATGGCCTTTATAGACGCGCTCTATCTCGTAAGGCGAAACGCGATAACCAAAGCTTTTGATGATGTCGTCTTTACGGCCTAAAAACCAGATGTAGCCATCCGCATCATATTTCGCATAATCTCCAGTGAAAAAATAGCCATCATGCTTATATTTCTCAGTTTCCTCCGCCAAGTTCCAGTAATTTAAAAACACACCAGGGTCATTCAGCGGCACGCTAATCATACCCTCTTCACCTGTCTGCACTTCTTCTAAAGTTTCAGGATTAAGCAATTTGATATTGTGTCCAGGCTGCGGGAAACCAGCAGAGCCTGGCCGGATTGGCCTAAATTTGCTCTGGCTTAAATAATAAGAAAACTCACTCATGCCGACGGCTTCATAAATATCTAAGTTAAAGCGCTCACGCCACTGGCTCAACACTTCATCTGACAAATGCTCGCCGGCACTCATGTAGTGGCGCAAGCTGGGAATGTCTTGATTGGTCGCTGGGGTTTTTTGCAAAATCTGGCGATAAATGGTTGGTACGCCAATAAAAATGGTCGCTTGATGTTTTTGAATAAGGCTTAACCACACCTGCGCATCATTTTTGCCTTCATGCACAATGACCGTCTTACCTAGATACAATGGATCCATCAATCCAGAGCCGAGCACATAGGTCCAGTTAAATTTGCCTGAATGCATAATACGGTCATTGTTAGAGTCTGAATAATTAAACCAATAGCTTGCCGCCGGCTGACGGCCAAGCAAGGCGCGGTGCGCATGCAACACGCCTTTGGGGTAACCAGTTGTGCCAGAGGTATAGACCAAGTAGGCAGGTTCATCCGCTTTTGTATGACAAGCAGCATCAAACTGTGAAATATCATTTAAGGCTTTTTCTAAACTGAGCACATTCAAGTCAGCATGTGGCATGGCATCAGCGGTTTGTGACAGCAAAATATGCTTTAAATTAGGCATGTCCGGCAAGCATTCTGCTAACTGTGCTTCCATGCTCACCCAAGCTTTTGCATCAGTGACCAATACGCTTGCGCCTGAATCCTTGGCCAAATAGCTCACTTCTTCTGCGGTGAGTAAGGTCGAAGTCGGTACAGAAATCGCCCCCATTTTCATGGCACCCAAAAATGCAATCGGGTAATCCAAGCTATTAGGCAGACGAATCAAGACGCGATCACCTACTTTTACATCCAAATTACGTAACAGTTGCGCAAACTGGTCAGTTTTGTGTGCTAGCTCGGCAAAGGTAATCGTAGACGTACCAAGCACATCATCTTCCACAATCATCGCGATGTTATCTGCTTGTGGCGTGCTTAAATGCTTGTCGCTACAGGCTACGCCGATATTGAAGTGGGTGGGGATATTCCATTCCCATGCTGGAAAATCAGTAAACGCCATTATAAACCTTCAAAAAATTAAAGTTTTGGAATGCAGTACGCGGCGCACGGAGCACAAAACCCGAGACAGTATGTTTTATTACGGCGAGGGGATGAGCACCGCGCAACAAA
>JAKFEP010000105.1:0-39410 GCA_036675645.1 Methylotenera sp.
TCTTTACTCACGTTGAGGTAGATTTTTTTGCCTAGCTCACCTGGGTAGGGCGGAAAGTCCATACCCTCTAAGTCTTTATCTAATTTGATGCAGTGTACAGTGCGTGCCATGTTACTCCTTGATAACTTCATCTCTTGCGCGAATTGCTGTGTTGGGCGAAATTAATATAAACAGTTTTCGTAAACTCGCTGTACAAATGCGTACTATCTCGTTTTCTGCGTTCCGTCCGCCTCGCACTTCATCGCAAGGGTATGAACTTATAGTGATATTAAATTAAAACGTCATGATACAGCATGTTAAAATCTGCGTTAATGATAATTTGAGAGTTGATAATGGAAAGCCCATTCAAAAGTAAAAACGGTTTAGAGCGCATTGCAAAAGCGCTTGGCTATTCGCTTGCGGGCTTAAAGGCAGCGTATAAGAATGAGGCAGCGATTCGCCAGGAAGTATGGCTAATGGTCGTACTGATTCCGTTGGCTTTATATTTGGGCCAAACCAATATTGAGCGCATTTTGCTGGTGGGTGTAACCGTGCTGGTGTTTATTGTGGAGTTGCTCAACTCTGCAGTTGAGGCGGCGGTAGATCACACTTCGATTGATCACCATGCGCTGGCTGCCCGTGCTAAAGACATCGGCAGTGCGGCAGTGATGGTGGCGATTATGTTATTTCTGTTGGTGTGGTATTTAATTATTTGCGGCTAGCGTGTTTTTTTAGCACTTAGGCACATTATTCAACAGGCGCATTATTTCAATACATTCAAATTAAGTGGCAATTTTTCACCCAGCCATCTCGCAGCATTTGTGTGTGCTTCAAGCTCATTGGTTTGCACAGGGTGAATCAGTACCGAAAACTCTTTACGCAACTTATCAATGGTGGCCAAGGCAAAATTAATAGTGCCGGCTGGGATATGCATTTCAAACATTGGCAGTGGGTGCGGGCCAATGGAAATTGGGATGAGTTGGCCTGTATAAGTAAGTTGCGGTAAGTGCTTAATGATGTCTTCACGCACTTGTGCGGCGGTAGCCATTTCATCAGGGGTAAAGTAAATGTGGGCGTGGTAGGTTTGTATCATGCTGGTGATTTTTTTCGCTCCTATTTTTTCTTAGCTCTGGGATGTGCTGCGTCGTACACTTTGGTCAAATGCTGATAATCCAGATGTGTATAAACCTGTGTGGTGCTAATGTTGGCGTGACCTAGCATCTCTTGCACGGCGCGTAAATCGCCGCTGCTTTGCAATACATGCGTGGCAAAACTGTGGCGTAACATGTGCGGGTGTACACTGGAATTAATGCCTTGTTTAATTGACCAGCCTTTAATGCGATATTGAATATTGCGCGAAGAGATTGGCCTGCCTTGTAGACCAATAAACAAGCGACTTGCAGAGCTGCTATTTGAATCTGCGCCGTTTTTAAAGGTACTTATTTGAATCTGTGCACGGTATTCTAGCCATTTCTTGATTGCAGAAATGGCGTGGCTACCGAGCGGCACAATACGCGTTTTATTGCCTTTACCAGTCACCTGTACAGTGCCCTCACTAAAATCAATCGCGTCCATATTCAGGTTGACCAACTCGCTTAAGCGCAAGCCAGATGAGTAAAATAGCTCCAAAATGGCATGGTCGCGCACGCTCAATACATCGTTGTCGCGAATATCCACCAGCTTGGTAGCTTGCTCTATCGATAACGCTTGCGGCAAAGTTTTGGCTGATTTTGGCGCACGCAAGCCAACCACGGGGTTGCTATTGTAACCCTTGCGATTCACTAAAAAAGTGAAAAACCCACGCCAGCTGGACAGCATGCGCGCAAGGCTTTTTCCGCCTAAGCCTTTGCTATGAAGCGTAGCGATAAAACGGCGAATGTGCTGGGATTGTAGGGAGGATAACTCCGCAGAGTCGCTTAGCTTGATGAGTTGCATGATATCGCGGGCATAATTTTCGCGGGTGAGAGGGCTTAAGCCGCGCTCAAATTGTAAAAACTGGATGTATTCTGCTAATAAATCCACATTTAGTAAATCCACATTGATTCTGGTCAAATAACTTAGAAAATTAGCTTAAATCCAGATGTCTTGATAATGCCGCACTTAAAAGTTCACCAATTTTGTTCAGGAAGTCTGTGCCCATCTCGGTATAAAAGCGGTTTTTATCTTCGCTAGCTAGTGCCAAAAAACCAATATTATGTGCATTAGTCAGTTGGCGGTCACGTAAAGGAATCAATACGATAGAAGCAGCGGGCTCAATAAACCAATCATCAGTGGCAATGTCTGGCAATTTGCCACAATAAGGTTGGGTGAGCGCAGCCACCCATGTTTTGGTTTGCTCAGTGACATGACTAAACACCAGGTTTGCACGGTTTCTGGAGTCAAGTGGGCTCGCCCAGATACGCATGCAGGTCTCGGATAAATCAAAAATCTCTGGCAATGATGCACTAATTATTTGTTCAATTGCGTCAAAATTTTTGGCTTTATGCAGTTCAATATTCAGCGCATGAATTTTGTTAGTAATGGCATCGTTATCGCGTGCATTCAATACTAACTCTGCAAAGTTGGATTTCAGCGCATCAATCTTGTCCCGTTGAGCCAGTTGCTGCCGCTCTGCCAATGAAATAGTGCCGTTACCGTGTGGGCTAGGCAGGCTGATTTCTGCCAAAAAACTGGCATTTTCCTCAAAAAACTTAGGGTTGGCTTTTAAATAAGCTTTTACGTCATCTTGTTGCATGCTGGCTTCCTAAATTTTTGTTTCTCAAAATTGACTTCTTAAATATCAAGACTGCCTTCAAACACGATTTCTGCATCGCCAGTCATCATAACTGGCTGGGCTTTACCATTCAAATCAATGCCTTTCCATTCTATGCGCAAATCACCACCACGGGCATGCACTAGTACCGGGCTTTGCAGTAGACCTAACTGAATACCACTCACCGCCGCAGCGCAGGCACCAGTGCCACAAGACAGTGTTTCGCCCGCGCCGCGTTCGTACACGCGCAACCTGATTTCGTGTGGATTGATAATCTGCATAAAACCTGCATTCACCCGTTGCGGAAAATTGGCATGCGCCTCAATGGTTGGGCCTAGCTCGGCGACATTGGCAGTATCTACATTATCCACAATGGTCACCGCATGCGGGTTACCCATACTAACGGCACTTAATTCAATGGTTTGTTTGTATAGTTGTAGTTCATATGTTTTTTGACGAGATGCTGCAATAAATGGGATTTTTGCAGGCTCGAAAATTGGTGCGCCCATATTGACGGTGACTTGATTGTGGTCACCCAAAGTTAATGTAATCAAACCACTGGCAGTTTCCACAGCAATTTCACGTTTTTTCGTAAGCCCTTTGTGATGCACAAAACGCACGAAACAACGTGCACCATTGCCGCATTGTTCAACTTCGCCACCATCGGCATTAAAGATGCGATAACGAAAATCGACATTGGGCGTGCTGGCTTTTTCTACAATCAACAATTGATCGCAGCCTACGCCAAAATGCCGATTGGCAATTTTTTTGATTTGCTCAGAAGTGAGTGAAACTGGCGTAGAAAAGCTATCAACGACCACAAAATCGTTGCCGGCGCCATGCATTTTAGTGAAGTTTAATCGCATAAAAGCTTAAGTTTACAGTTACGCTATTCTAGCAAATTTATACGTACTATTTGATTAAAGTGTACAATACGCGACCCAAGTACATATATTCAAAGTGATTTTCAATATTCCTTTAGCCTTTAGTGAATATTGTTTTACTTTATAACTTTAACTCCAAGATAACTTTTAATTCCAAGGCAACCAAATGAACGATTACCTTTTTACTTCAGAATCTGTTTCTGAAGGACATCCAGACAAACTCGCAGACCAAGTATCCGATAGCATTTTAGATGCTATTTTGGCGCAGGACCCAACCGCGCGCGTCGCCGCAGAAACTTTAGCCAACACTGGCTTGGTGGTGCTGGCAGGCGAAATTACAACGACCGCGAATGTCGATTATATTAAAGTCGCCCGCGAAACTATCAAGCGCATTGGTTACGACAATACTGATTACGGCATCGATTACCGCGGTTGCGCGGTGTTGGTGGCTTACGACAAACAGTCGCCTGATATCGCACAAGGTGTAAATGGTGCGCACGATGACCCATTAGACCAGGGTGCTGGCGACCAAGGCCTGATGTTCGGCTATGCCGTGAACGAGACGCCACAACTGATGCCATTACCTATTTGGTTGAGTCATCGCTTAATGGAACGTCAGGCGCAGCTAAGAAAAGATGGTCGTTTGAGCTGGTTGCGTCCAGATGCAAAAAGCCAAGTCACCATAAAATATGTAGATGGCAAACCAGATTCTATCGACACGGTGGTAGTTTCTACACAACATTCACCAGAAATTAGCTTGGAAATGATTCGCGAAGCGGTGATTGAAGATATTATCAAACCCATTTTGCCTAAAGAACTCATCAAGGGTGAGATTAAATATCTGGTCAACCCAACTGGCCGTTTTGTGGTTGGTGGTCCTCAAGGCGATTGCGGTTTAACTGGCCGTAAAATTATTGTAGATACTTACGGTGGTGCAGCCCCGCACGGCGGCGGCGCGTTTAGCGGCAAAGATCCATCTAAAGTAGACCGTAGCGCAGCTTATGCAGCACGTTATGTGGCTAAAAACATTGTGGCGGCTGGTTTGGCAGAGAAGTGCATGGTGCAGATTAGCTATGCCATAGGCGTTGCAAAACCAACCAGTGTGATGGTAGAAACTTACGGCACTGGCAAAGTGAGCAACGAAATCTTAACTAAGTTAGTGCTTGAGCATTTTGATTTGCGCCCAAAAGGCATTGTAAAAATGCTCGATTTACTGCGTCCTATATATACAAAAACTGCCGCTTATGGCCACTTTGGCCGCGATGAGCCTGAGTTTACTTGGGAAAGCACAGACAAATCAGCTGTGTTGCGTGCAGCCGCAAATCTGTAACAGTTAGTTTCTAGGTAAAAGTCCCAAGCTAATTTTAACCATACTTAATCTTAATTGGCTGTGAATTAATATTGATTAAGTTTGGTTTAAGGTTGGGTTGATTTAATGACATCCTACGTTGTGCTTAACACTAATTAGGATCAAAAATTATTCCCTCCGAATCTACAGGCATTAAAAATAAACTGATATGGATATTGTCATCGCTGATTGTATTGAGCGTGACAATTTATTTATTCAGGCTAGAAGCGCTGGGTTGGTATTTTTGGCATGCTTATAAACATCAAGATCACAATCAAACACAATCGCTTGATTTAAAGAATTACCAGGTTGAAATTGATGCCCTGGCGATTCCTGGTCTTGAAAATGCTTCCGGTTTTACCTATAACTCAAATCGCAATACGCTTTTTACGGTATTGAATAAAGAGTCACAGATTGTTGAAATTGATTTACAAGGCAAGGTCATCCGTAAAGTTCATGTGACAGGTGTGAGCGATATGGAAGGTATCACCCATATCGCAGATAACCGCTATGTCATTGCAGATGAAAGTGATAACCGCCTTGTTACCGTAGTGCTAGATGACGACGCAACTGATTTGAACATCAGACACTCGCCCATACTTAAGCTGGGCATCAATCCCTCTGGTAATAAGAACTTTGAAGGGGTTTCTTGGGATGATAATAATAGTCGACTGCTGGTCGTAAAAGAACGGGATCCAAAATTTATTATGTCGATTAACGGCTTTGTCGATGCCGAGGCTAATCAACCGCTTAATATCGAAATCAAAAAAGTAGAGAACTTTGAGTCTGCAATCAAATGGTCGTTGCGGGATTTGTCCTCAGTGACTTACCACAGCAAGACTGGGCATCTATTATTGCTGAGTGATGAGTCACGTTTAATCAAAGAATATGACGAAGATGGTAACGCAGTCGGGGCTTTAGCTTTATGGAAAGGTTTCCACGGGTTACGTCAGCATGTGCCACAGGCCGAAGGTATTGCGGTGGGAGATGACGGTAAGATTTATGTGATGAGTGAGCCAAACCTGTTTTATGTGTTTAAACCTGGCCCTACCAAGTCACCTAATTAGTTATTCAAAGCCTAATACTTGCTTTTTGACAATTGCTACGATTGCATTATAATGCGCCCATTGCAGTAATAAAATTAACCGAGGAACGTTGCGAAGCTTGATCTATAAGCTCTAGGCTCGGTTAGGGGATGGTAAATCCTCAAACGGCGTTCACCACATTTTAACCGTGCCAGACATGGGAACTGGGTGAACAAAAAGCCGAATCTCCTGCTTCTTTTGTTTCAAACACCATTCCCTGCTGGTCACATTCATTTTTAGGATTTATTATGAATACCGTGACTGACACCAATTTTTTAAAGACCAATGACTACCTTGTAGCCGACATCAACTTGGCTGCTTTTGGCCGTAAAGAAATCGCGATTGCTGAAACAGAGATGCCGGGTTTAATGGCAATTCGCGAAGAATTCGCGAAGGCTCAGCCCCTTAAAGGTGCGCGTATCACTGGTTCATTACATATGACGATTCAAACGGCTGTGCTTATTGAAACGCTTAAAGATTTGGGCGCCGAAGTACGTTGGGCATCTTGCAATATTTATTCAACACAAGACCACGCTGCAGCTGCGATTGCTGCTGGGGGTACTCCTGTGTTTGCAGTAAAAGGTGAGACCTTGACTGAGTATTGGGATTACACGCATCGTATTTTTGAATGGACTGATAGCGGTTATTCAAACATGATTTTAGATGATGGTGGCGATGCAACATTGTTGCTACATCTTGGTACACGTGCCGAAAAAGACTTGTCAGTGATTGCAAACCCAACTTCAGAAGAAGAAATTTGTTTGTTTGATGCGATCAAGGCCAAATTAAAGACAGATACCACTTGGTATTCAACACGTTTAGCTAAAATCATTGGCGTGACGGAAGAAACCACAACGGGTGTGCATCGTTTGTATCAAATGCATAAAGAAGGCAAGTTGGCCTTCCCTGCGATTAATGTGAATGACTCAGTGACTAAATCAAAATTCGATAACTTATACGGTTGCCGTGAGTCATTGGTAGATGCGATTAAACGTGCTACGGATGTGATGATTGCAGGTAAAGTGGCGGTTGTGGCTGGTTATGGTGATGTCGGCAAAGGTTCTGCACAAGCTTTACGTGCGCTGTCAGCACAAGTTTGGGTGACTGAGATTGACCCAATCTGTGCGTTGCAGGCAGCGATGGAAGGTTACCGTGTTGTGACGATGGATTATGCGGCTGAGCATGCAGATATTTTTGTAACCGCAACTGGTAATTACCACGTGATTACGCATGACCACATGGCGAAAATGAAAGATCAAGCCATTGTGTGTAACATTGGCCATTTTGATAACGAAATTGATGTTGCTTCGCTCGAGAAATATGAATGGGATGAAATCAAACCGCAGGTGGATCACGTGATTTTCCCTAACGGTAAGAAAATCATTCTTCTAGCAAAAGGTCGTTTAGTGAACTTGGGTTGTGGTACTGGTCATCCTTCCTATGTAATGAGCTCTAGTTTTGCCAACCAAACCATCGCACAAATTGAGTTATTTACACGCCAAGCAGATTATCCAGTGGGCGTTTATGTATTGCCTAAGCATTTAGACGAGAAAGTAGCGGTATTGCAGTTGAAAAAACTCAATGCACAACTCACACGTTTATCTGAAACACAGGCGGCTTATATTGGCGTTTCGCAAGATGGGCCATATAAGCCGGACACTTATCGTTACTAGTTTTATTTAAACAGCAGGTTTTGTTAATTAAAAGGAAGCGGACACATGAAATTGCTTATTGGATGGCTGTTAAACGCATTGGCTTTATTGGCAGTAGCGTATTTTATACCGGGTATTCATGTGTCTAGCTTCATGTCTGCGTTAATTGCAGCGGCAGTGATAGGTTTGGCGAACATGTTGATCAAACCGATTTTATTAATACTGACCTTACCGGTCACCATTCTCACGTTGGGTTTATTTATCTTCGTGATTAACGGCTTGTTGTTTTGGCTGGCCGGATATTTTTTACAAGGGTTTGATGTGAAAACAATTACAGCGGGGATTATTGGCGCGATTGTTTACAGTGTGATTTCGTGGATTTTAAGTGCTGTATTTGTAAATAAAAAATAGGTCCATTGATAAAAAGTAACAAAGAATAACGTAAAAAATGAAGAAAAATATACCATTAAGCTTTGAGTTTTTTCCGCCAAAAACGGCAGAAGGTATCGCCAATTTACGCGAGACACGCACGCAACTTGCAAAATTCGATCCTGAATTTTTTTCGGTTACCTTTGGTGCAGGCGGCTCTACCACTGACCGTACTAAAGAAACCGTGTTTGAAATTCAGGCAGAGGGTTATCAAGCGGCGCCGCATATTTCTTGTATCTCTTCTAGCAGAGAGGAGATACGAGAGTTACTGGCGGCATATCAAGCTAAAGGCATTAAGCGCCTTGTCACACTGCGCGGTGATGTGCCGTCTGGCGAAGTGAGTGCAGGGGATTTTAAGTATGCCAATGAGTTGGTGAGCTTTATCCGTCAAGTGACAGGTGATAGGTTTCACCTGGAAGTGGCAGCTTACCCAGAGTTTCATCCGGAGGCGCTGTCGGCTGCTAAAGACATGGCCAACTTTAAACGCAAAGTTGAAGCTGGGGCTGATTCGGCCATTACACAGTACTTTTACAACGCCGATGCGTATTTTAGATTTGTGGATAGCTGTGTAGCAGATGGCATTAGCGTGCCGATTGTGCCTGGGATTATGCCAATTTATAACTATACGCAACTGGCACGTTTTTCAGGGATATGCGGTGCAGAAATCCCACGTTGGTTGCGCTTACGCCTAGAAGCCTACGCAGACGACATGCCTTCATTACGTGCGCTGGGTATAGATGTAGTGAGTGAATTATGCGAAGTTTTATTGGCAGGGGGCGTACCCAGTTTGCATTTTTACACCCTAAACCAAGCGGGTATTATCAGCACGATTATCAATAATGTTGGTTTGGAAGACGTCACGACTCAGAAACGCAATTAAGGCCAAGGCTAGTTAAACCCCACGCGACAGAAAAAATTAATGAATGGTGAGGCCGCGCGGGTTAAATATAGCGTCCTCTACAAATAAATAATCTTTTTCGCGACCTGCATTCCACAGAGCAATCATGGTAATCCAACGCATTTCTTCAATCTGGATATGCTCTTGCTTGAGCGCCATCGCGCGGTCGATAATTAAATCGCGCTCAACATCGTTAATCACTTTGGCTTGTTGTAAAAATAAAATAAAGCTGATGCTTTCGGTATTGATTTTTTTAAGCTCAATGTCAGCGAACATGCGCGTTGCAGTATCTTGATGTGCATAAATCGCAGTGGGTTGATGCAGCATGGTTTTCATCTCATCAAACCAGTTCACCGCCCCATATATATCTGATTGTGCAAATCCTGCTGCGGATAGCTCAATGGTCAATACTTCGCTGTCAGGCTGTGCATGATTTGCAAAGTAATTCTCAAACATGAACACTAAAACTTCAAACATAGTCACCCCTATAATTTTAAGATGGAATCTATTTTTATTATTAGTATTCTCGCGCTGAAATTTAAATCAGGCGCTGATATTGGTTGCCTGCAACAGTCGTCACTTTACCTTCCAATTCCAACATCATAAGCATGGCTGAAAGTGTTTCAGTCGTCAATGCTGTGCGATCTTGCAATGCATCAAAATTAATTGCGTCAAAACCCATCGAAGCTAGCACTGTATTATGTTCTGGGTTGGATTCCGTGTTTTCAGCTAAGCCGAGGATTAGTCCGACTGGGCTATTCGGCGGTAATCGATTTTTTAGCTCGCTCCAATTAATTTCTTCTAGAATATCTTGTGTATTTTCTACCAGCTTCGCGCCCTGCTTGATAAGTTGATGACAACCCTTTGCCACAGGCGAGTGTATCGAACCTGGAATCGCGAATACTTCACGCCCTTGCTCAGTAGCTAAACGCGCAGTGATGAGTGAGCCGCTATCAACGTTGGCTTCTATTACCACGCAACCTAGACTTAAACCACTGATGATACGGTTCCGTCGTGGAAAATTTTGTGCTTTCGACGGCGTTCCGAGTGAAAACTCGGAAATAATGAGCCCATGTTCAGCAATTTTATGTGCCAAGTCGCGATGCCGCGCAGGATAGACGATATCCAAACCTGTACCGACTACTGCTATTGTGGCGCCATTGGCTTTAAGAGCACCTCGATGAGCTGCGCCATCTATGCCCAAGGCCATGCCACTCACTACGCATAAGCCATGATTGCACAAGCTTGTGGCAAACTCTTCCGCATTTTTCTCGCCTTGAGGGGTCGCGCTACGGCTGCCCACCATCGCGATACTGGGATGATTTAGCCAATGCAAATTGCCAATGGCATATAGCACGACAGGTGGATTGCTAATTTGTAAAAGTTGTTGTGGATAAGCGCTATCGGCTAGCGTGACAATATGCGTATTGTCTTTTTGCAGCCAATCTAAAGTTGGCGCAATCGCGTCAACATCTACTCCATGGCTGATTTTTCGTGCAACTTCGTCACTGACTACTTCGCGTAACTGGCTGATATTGGCGCTGTATATAGCCGCGGGTGAGCCAAATTTGGCGAGTAACTGGCAGAAAGCCGCATTACCTAGGCCCAGTGTTAGATTTAGTGCAAGCCATTGTGCAACATCGTTACTTTCAATGTCGGCAATTGGCATCGCACTTATCTGCATCTATGGCGTTTGTACCGCGTCTAAAGTGTGGACGGAGTCTGATGCATTCATGATCAAACCGTATGATACTTTATCAAAAGTTCTAAATATCATTAATAAGCCTATGCGCTCATCGGGTAGCTTTACCTGTCCAGGCTGCAGCGCTAGCTTTGTTTGTTTCACATCCCTGCCATTTTCTGCTGTAGTGGCTTCAGAATTAAGTTCTTCCGGCGTTGCTTTATTTGATTTTGAGTCTTTATATTCTGGATCTACAATCACTTTGCCGTAGCGTTTAATTGCTAGTACATGACCTTCTTCCAAGCCATCATCCTTGCCGCGATTGATGGAAACCACTGTATTTGGGCCACCTTCAGCTACGCCACCATAAATACGCATAATGCGACCATTGATTTCTGCATCAGGCGCACGCGGCACAAAGCTACTTTTAAATTCATCCTGCGATACGATTAGACGATCTTTGGTAAAAATCTCTTCCTTGGCACGTACGATGTCACCAGTAGCAGGCGCACCATAACGTGCGATGTCGACATCACCTAAATAAATCGCTTCCGTGCCCAGCACTTCGCGCGTATCTGGATCGATGAGTTGCTCACCCGGGCGGTAAACGTTCCAATATGTACCGGCACCCTCTTTAATATCATTGATGTAGACGCGGGTGCCAGGACTTAACACTACACGATTGTCAGGCCCCGAAATGATGCGTGGTGAATCGTCTAACTGGTTGTTTTCAATGAGTAATGGTTGACTTAGAAATGGCGTAATGACACTAGGTGAAATGGTTTGAATAGCCTCTTCTGCCAGTGGCTCTTCGATGATGCCAGGCTCTAGCACCACGGTTTCGCGCACCAGTTTCAATTGTGGGCTACCGCTGCTGGTATCCAATACCACCACGTCGCCCGGGTAAATAAGATGCGGATTCTTGATTTGGCTGCGGTTCATGCGCCACACTTTTGGCCACAGCCAAGGGTCTTTTAAAAACTTGCCAGATATGCCCCACAGGGTGTCACCTTTTACCACTACATGGCGTTCCGGCGCATTTTTTTGCAGTTGTACTGCATCGCCATTTGTACCTGCATTTATGTTGAAGCTTAAGCAGCTAATCACAAGCAGCGTTATAATACGTTTATTCATTGCATGACCTCGGTGAAAAGGGCGGTAAAAGTAATGTAAGTATCCGCGAAATTGCATTAAATTTATCATGTAATCCATTCAACAATCAAGCTTTTTTACTAAAACTGCACTTTTGTGATTAAGGATTGTTGATATAAGACAACACTTTACTATTTTGATATGGCGAAACTAACAATACTGAATTATCCAGACCCACGCTTGCACACGGTGGCTAAACCTGTAAAAGACGTCAATGACGATATCCGCAAGCTGATTAAAGATATGGCTGAAACGATGTATGCCGCGCCCGGTATAGGGTTGGCGGCTACCCAAGTGAATCAGCATATTCAACTCATCTTGGTCGATACCAGTAAAGAACAGAATAATTTACAGGTATTTATTAATCCAAAAATTGTGGCAAAAACTGGCCTGCAGGAATATGAAGAAGGTTGCTTATCGGTGCCTGGTATTTATGAAACTGTCACCCGTGCTGAAAAAATTACCGTAGAAGCGCTGGATGCCAATGGCAAAAAATTTAAGTTAAATGCCGATGGCTTGCTGGCGGTATGCATACAGCACGAGATGGATCACTTACTGGGTAAAGTTTTCGTAGAGTATTTATCGCCACTCAAGCGCAACCGCATCAAAGCCAAAATGCTAAAACATGCGCGCGAGATCGAGCGGAATAATTACTAAAAACCTTAAATAAAAGCTATGAAAATAATTTTCGCTGGAACGCCCGAGTTTGCAGTGCCTGCGCTTAAGGCTTTAATTGAGTCGGGCTTCAAAATTGGCTTGGTACTTACGCAGCCGGATCGCCCGGCAGGGCGTGGGATGAAGTTAACCGCCAGCCCAGTCAAACAACTCGCAGCGCAACACAACTTGTATATTTACCAGCCAGAAAGTTTAAAACCTGTCGAAGTGCAAGCGCAGATTGCTGCCGTTAATGCCGACGTAATGATTGTTGCCGCCTATGGGTTAATTATCCCGACGACTGTATTAAACATGTTTAGCCCTCAAAATAAAAAGCTGGGTTGTTACAATATCCATGCTAGTCTGTTACCACGCTGGCGTGGCGCAGCGCCAATTCATCGTGCGCTATTGGCGGGAGATGATGAAACAGGTGTGACCATAATGGAAGTGGTGCCTGCATTGGATGCTGGCAATATGATTAGCAAAGGTGTGGTAAAAATTACCGATGCCGACACGACACAAACCCTACACGATAAGCTTAGCCAACAAGGTGCAGAGTTAATGCTGCAAGCGATGCAGGATTTAAGCAGCAAGGGAGTGCTAGCAAGTGAACCTCAGGATGAACGTTTGGTCACTTATGCACATAAGCTTGAAAAGTCCGAAACAGCGATTGATTGGCATAAAAGTGCAATTGAGATTTCACATCAGATACGTGCATTCAACCCTTTCCCTGTGGCTACGGCGCAATTTCGCGGCGAGACTTGTCGTATCTGGTTTGCAAACGCACTCAATACAAAAACGAGTGCAAAAGGTGGGGAAATTATTGCTGTACCAGATGGCTTGCAAGGCGCTGCTTTACAAAGCAGTATCTACGTGGCCTGTGGCCGAGATGATTCCGAAAAAAGTGTTTTGAGTCGAGAGGTGATAGAAATAGCCGAGCTGCAAATGCCAGGCGGCAAACGCCAAACGGCACAACAGTTCATACACGGCCAGCATGTAAAAGTGGGCGAGTTTTTTAGTTAATTTTTTGACTGAAAGCTTGTAATTCCACTGCCTTGCTCGCATATTAAGTTTAGTGATTATCAGCAATATTGAAGGAGAATAATATGTTGGGCAACTGGGTTAAAACCTTTGTATTAATGGCAGGCATCACCGCCTTATTTGGTGCGGTAGGTGCTGCATTGGGTGGTGGTACAGGCATGCTAATGGCGCTTTGCTTGGCGGGCGCGATGAATGTCTATGCCTACTGGTTCTCGGACAAAGCCGTGCTTAAAATGTATGGCGCAGTGCAAGTCAATCCCGAAAACAATTATGGCGATGGCCAGTTTTGTCACTACTACACCATGGTAAAAGAGTTGGCCGAAAACGCTGGCCTACCGATGCCAAAAGTGTATGTGATTAACGAAAACCAGCCCAATGCGTTTGCCACCGGCCGTAACCCTGAGAATGCCGCAGTGGCTGCCACCGTGGGCATTATGCAGATTTTAAGTGATCGCGAATTACGTGGTGTCATGGCGCACGAACTAGCGCATGTAAAACACAGGGATACTTTAATCTCCACCATTTCTGCCACCATGGCGGGTGCCATCTCATCTATCGCGCAATTTGGCATGTTTTTTGGTGGTAGAGAACGCGGCGTGCACCCGGCGGTTGCCATATTGATTATGCTATTGGCACCAATAGCGGCTATGTTGATACAAATGGCCATTTCACGCGCACGTGAGTTTGAGGCAGATAAAGCCGGCGCAGAGATTAGCCGTGACCCGAAAGCTTTGGCGAGCGCGTTAGAGAAGATTCATAATTATGCGCACAAAATTCCTAACGAGACTGCAGAACAGCATCCAGAAACTGGACAGATGATGATTATCAATCCCTTGTCAGGTGGTGGGTTGAGGGGCTTGTTTAGTACACACCCACAGACAGAGGAGCGGGTGTCGAGATTGATGGCGATGGCGAGTTTATTTTAAAAAATTTGGTAGTAAATACTTTCTGCGTTAAGAATTTGTTATGAATAAACGCCTTAAGTTTTTAACTATGGATGACTATTTTGCTTCTATTGCGCCCGAAACTAGATCTATATTGGAAGAGATAAGAAAAGTCATCAAAACTGCAGTACCAGAGGCAACGAAAACGATTAGCTATCAGTTGCCCGCTTTTAAGCATAACAAAGTTTTTATTTACTTCGCTGCTTTCAAAAAACACATAGGAATCTATCCTCCAGTCAAAGACGATAGTGCTCTTATAAAAATGCTAGCTCCTTATGCCAATGAAAAAGGAAATCTAAAATTCCCCTTGAATCAGCCAATTCCCTATGAGCTTATTAGACGTGTTGCAATAGCACTGTCTCAGCAGTATAAAAAATAAAGTCACAAGTACTAAATCGAAATATCAGTGTGTTTATAGCTATTTATATAAGCCCCAATCAGTAGCTTATCAAGTAAAATTCATGCAACTTGAATTTGAAAGTGTTCTTTGTATATATCTCAACAAATCGCCGCTAATGCTGTTGCTGATGTGCTTGCTGGCCGCAATCTCACATTGGCTTTGCCTGATGCGCTGAAACGTTTTTCTGCAGCAACCCCACAACAAAAAGGCGCAGCGGCCGATTTAAGTTATGGCACCTTAAGATTTTATGGTGAAGTAAATGCCTATTTAGAGAAGTTGCTCGAAAAACCGCTGAGTAATGAACATGTAACGGCACTGTTACTGGTGGCGATTTACCAGTTGTTGCATGATAAAGCCGATGATTTTACCGTGGTGAACCAGGCGGTGACCGCCGCCAGTTATGCCAAACCACGCTGGGCCAAAGGTCTGGTCAACGGCGTACTGCGTAATTTTTTACGTCAAAAAACGGATATCGAGAAGCAACTAAAAACCAATGAAGTCGCGCAGTACTCTTACCCACAATGGTGGATTAATAAGCTTAAAACACAATATCCAGAGCTTGAAAATAATCAAAACAGCGCCCCAGATGGCATACCATCAAGTCAATATCCATGCGGGTTTCATAGCATATTAAAAACAGGTAATTTGCACCCACCGCTGATTTTGCGCGTGAATGTTCGACAAACCAGCACCGAGGCCTATTTGCAATTATTAGCCCGCCAAGATATCGAGGCTACCCATTTAGGGGCAGATGCGGTGATGTTGGAAAAACCCATCCCAGTTGAGCAAATTCCTGGATTTGTAGAGGGCGTGGTTTCAGTGCAGGATTATGGCGCACAGATGGCGGCGCACTTACTTAGTCCTGAGAAGGGTAGTCGCATATTGGACGCTTGCGCCGCACCAGGCGGTAAAACCGGTCATTTGTTAGAGCTGTTTGATGTGGAGTTAACCGCTTTGGATAATGACGCAGCGCGCCTGGAGCGCGTGCAAAGCAATTTATCACGCTTAAAATTAAATGCAGAATTAGTGCTGGGAGATGCGGCCAGCTTTAAGGCAGATAAACCATTCGATTATATTTTGGCCGATGTGCCGTGCAGCGCTTCTGGCATTGTGCGCAGACATGTGGACATTAAATGGTTGCGTCGCGAAACAGATATTGCGTCATTTACGCAACAACAATCGGCAATTTTGCAACAATTGTGGCAATGTTTGGCAAAAAAAGGTAAATTACTCTATGTTACTTGTTCGATTTTTAATGAAGAAAATCAACAGCAAATAGACCATTTTTTGCAAAAAAATGCAGATGCAAGCCAGTTACCACTTTTATTGACCAAGGACGTTGATAACAACATTGATACAAAATATGTTCAAGATGCTAAAAGTGTTCAACTTATTCCCAATGCCCAGCATGATGGCTTGTTTTACGCGCTGCTGCAAAAGCATTAGCCTACTGTTATTCTTGCCGTTATTGTTAACCGTAACTTTGTATACGTTTACAGGGTTTGCGTTTGTTCAGCTAGCATTTGCAGGCGGTGCCATTCAAATTAATACAGCCGAGCTACGCCCGGCAGATGATTTTTACAGCCTGGCTACCGATGTGGATGTCCGCTTGGATAAAGACATTGAAGAGGCTGTGAATAAAGGTGTGCCACTTAATTTTATCGTGGAGTTTCAAATTGTTATCCCATTTGAGTATTGGTTTGATGACGAAGTGGTAACCGCCACACAAAATATCACACTGAGATACCACGCGCTGACGCGTCAATATCTGGTGAATCGTAACAAATATCAACAGGGTTTTGAAACTTTAAGTGAGGCGTTGAATGATTTGGCGACCTTTAATGAATGGAAAGTTGTGGAAAAATCGTTACTCGAAAAAGATGAGCCATATCAGGCTGCTTTACTGATCCGCCTAGATCAAAGCAAATTGCCGAAAGCGATCCAGGTAGATGCCATAGGATCAGAAAAGTGGAATTTAAGCTCTGAGAAATTTGAGTGGACTTTAAAAGAGTTGCATAGCAAAGAAAATAATAAAGAATTTAAGCAATGATGGCTATAAATATGTTGGTGGTTAAATGCGCTATATTGTTTTCGTAAGTGTTGCGTTAGGGCTGGTGCTGCTGTACTTGTTGTCGCTGGCAAGCGCCAACACGGCCATTTCTGGCGATTATTACAAAATACTGTTATACCTCAACATTGCACTGGCAGGCATGCTGATCATGCTCATTAGTTATCAGTTGTGGCAGCTCACTAAAAAAATTCGCACTGGGGTCATGGGTAGCCGCCTTACATTGCGTTTTTTGGGTGCCTTTGCGCTGATGGCAATTATTCCAGGCTTAATCGTTTATCTCGTCTCAGTCAATTTTTTAACCCGTTCTATCGAATCCTGGTTTAACGTCAAAGTAGAATCGGCACTAGATGGTGGCCTAAGCTTGGGTCAACGTGCGTTGGATATTATGTTGAAAGACGTTGAGGATAAGGCTGAAAATATGGCCACAAATTTAGCGTTTCAGCCAACGCGTAGTCACTATAGCGTACTCAATGATTTACGCGAAAAATCGGGTATTCAAGATGCGACACTATTGACTCCGCAAGGACGTATCATTTCGGTGTCAAGTAGTGACCCTAGCAGTTTTCTGCCTGATTTGCCTAGCATTCCGCAACTCAGCGAAGCGCAGTATCGCGTGTATGGAAAAATTGAGCCAATACTGAATAAGGGCCTATATTTGCGGGTGCTGGCACCAGTCAGCGTGCAAGAACTTGCAGGGGAAAAACGTATTTTGCAGCTGTTGCAGCCAGTCCCAAAATCGCTTTCAAATACGGCGGAGGCGGTGCAAGAAGTGTATCGCGATTATCAAGAGCTTTCGTATAGTCGAGATTCACTGAAAGATATTTTTAAACTGACACTCACGTTGGTGCTGATGCTGGCGATGCTGTCTGCTCTGGCAATTGCCTTTGTGCTTAGCCGCCGCCTGACACAGCCACTGACTGTTTTGGCTGAAGGTACGCGCGCTATTGCCTCAGGCGATTACAGTAAAATGTTGCCGGAGCATGGCAAAGATGAGCTGGGCGTGCTGGTAAAATCGTTTAATAGCATGACAAGACAGTTGGATGATGCGACCAAGGCGACAGAAAGGAACAGGGCGCGTGTAGAAGCGGCGCGTGGCTATCTGGAAACCATTTTGGCACATTTGTCATCTGGCGTGCTGGCCATGAATGATCAGGGCGAACTACGCACCTACAACTTAATCGCCAGTAATATACTGGGCTTAAACCTGACGCATTTTGAGAATAAACATTTTAGCAATATTGGCAAGAGCCAGGCTTTTCTAACTGAATTCGTGCAGTTGCTACAATCACATTTTGATCTCACTAAAACCAAAGACCATGAAAAACAAGAATTCACCAGGCAACTAGAAATTATTCGCCCACAAGGCAAGCAGCTGTTACTGGTACGCGCTACACGCTTGCCTGCTAGTGCAGGCAGTGGTTTTGTGGTGGTGTTTGATGACATTACTACCATGGCAAAAGCTCAGCGCGATGCGGCGTGGGGTGAGGTGGCACGACGGTTGGCGCATGAAATTAAAAATCCACTGACACCGATTCAACTATCGGCAGAGCGTTTACAACATAAACTGAGCGCAAAATTAAATACTGACGATGCAAATATGTTGCAACGTGCAACGGATACTATTGTCAACCAAGTAACGGCTATGAAAAGCATGGTGAACGAATTCAGTGAGTATGCGCGTGCACCATCGGCAATTTTGAATAAGTTGAATATTAATAAACTGATTAGAGATGTTGCTGCACTCTATGAGAGCAACACTGAAGCAGGCCCGCAAGCTAAAATCACTTACGATTTAATGCCTAATATGCCTGATATCAAAGGCGATGCGACAATGCTAAGACAGGTGCTGCATAACTTGGTGCAAAATGCGCAAGACGCATTAAAGCAAACGCCAGATCCAAAGATTTTGCTGCAAACCAGCTTTGATGAAATTGACGTTAAACTAGTAATAACAGATAACGGTCAAGGTTTTCCACAAGATTTGCTTGCACATGCGTTTGAACCCTATGTCACCACCAAAGTGCATGGCACTGGCCTAGGCTTAGCGATTGTTAAAAAAATGGTAGAAGAACATCTTGGCCAAATCAAGATAGAAAACAATGCGACAGGGGGTGCCTGTATTAGCATTATGTTGCCGATAGACAAGACTAAAATCGTCGTTAATGAGGCAGGATTAAGTGCTAAAGCTAAGGCCCCTAATAAAAAACCATCTGCAGGTAAAGTAGCAGCCAGTAAGCAAAATGCGGTAAAACAAAACGTAGTAAAACAAGTATCAAAGTAATGTAAATGAGGAAGTAAAACATGGCATCACGAAATATTTTAGTGGTAGATGACGAAGTGGGTATCCGTGAATTATTGCACGATATTTTGCTGGATGAAGGTTTTCAGGTGAGCTTGGCAGAAAATGCACAAGCTGCGCGTGATGCACGCCTGAAACAACGGCCAGATGTCGTGCTGCTGGATATTTGGATGCCAGACTGCGATGGCATCAGCCTGCTGAAAGAATGGAGCAACGGTGGTTTGCTGACGATGCCTGTGGTGATGATGTCTGGTCATGGCACGATTGACACAGCGGTAGAGGCAACCCGCATTGGTGCATTTGATTTTTTAGAGAAACCAATCGCACTGCAAAAATTGCTTAAAACAGTCAATGCGGCGCTAAAGTTTGCTGAGAATCTGCCCAAAACCGAGATGAATTTATCTAGTTTTGGCAAAAGCCTGGTGATTAACGAGCTTAAGCAACGGTTGGAGCAAGTGGCGAACACCAAAAACTCCTTATTGCTCATTGGTAAAAAAGGCGGCAGCGTCGAGATTTGTGCACGTTTTTTACACACAAAAGATACGCCTTGGCTGGGTCTGACTGAATATGAAAAGCTGGCTACCGCGCCACTAGAGTTATTGCAACAAGCGCAAGATGGCATTATTTACATCGATGAAGTATCTGCGCTGAATAAAACCGAACAAAAAGGCTTGCAGTTATTACTCGCCAAAGCCGAGAAATACCAGGTTAGAGTGGTATGCGCCAGTTTTTCTAGCTTGCCTCAACTGGCCGAGAATATGCAGTTTGATAACGTGTTACTGCAATCACTCTCGCAAAGTACGCTCAAAGTACCCGCGCTTAACGACCATCGGGAAGACATTCCAGACCTTGCCACTGCCATGGCCAATTTGCTGGTAGAAACCACTGGGGCACAATATAAGAGCTTTGACACCGCCGCCTTGAATGCGCTCAGGAATGCTGATTGGCCCGGAGATTTGGCAGAGTTAGAGGCGGTCGTGCAAAACCTGATGCTGAGCAGTTTAGAAGAAAAAATTACATTGGCGGATGTCACTCGCGTTTTGGAGCAATTTAGCAGCAGTCCAGAAAATCAATCGCTTAAACTGCAAGCGTCGCCAGTGAATTTAGCCTTGCCACTACGTGAAGCGCGTGACGATTTTGAGCGCTTTTACTTTCGGCACCACATGTTGGCGGTGAGCAATAACATGAGCAAGTTAGCGGAAATTTCCGGTCTGGAGCGTACTCATTTGTATCGAAAACTCAAGCAGCTTGGTATTAAGATTAAGGGCTAGCATTAAAATTAAAGGCTGATTGTCCTGCAAGTTTATAACCTTGGCAGTTAACCGGTTAAAGTTAATATCACAGGCGTGTGGTCACTGGGGCGCTCAAGTTTGCGTGGGGTTTTGTCAATGATACAGCTTTCGCATTGGTTTTTAAGGGCGTCGCTCACTAAAATATGGTCAATGCGCATCCCAAAATTGCGTCTAAAGCCCAACATACGGTAATCCCACCAGCTAAAGCTTTTTTCTGGCTGTTCAAACAACCTGAAACTATCGTGCAGACCTAGGGAAATCATTTTTGCGAACATTTCTCGTTCACGTGGGCTCACCAGAATCTGCCCAATCCAGGCCGCAGGGTCGTGGCAATCGCGATCCTCTGGTGCAATGTTGTAGTCGCCCAATAGCACCAAATTTGGATATTTTTGTAACTCCCCTTCAAGCCAAATATTCAGCGCTGTTAACCAGCGCATTTTATATTCATATTTTTCAGAATCTACGGCTTGGCCATTCACAATATACACACACACTACACGTATGTTGTTTATTGTGGCCGATATCACCCGCGATTGTGCATCCTCAAAACCACCAATCCCATGCACCACGTCGGTCATCTCGTGTTTACTTAAAATCGCCACGCCGTTATAAGTTTTTTGCCCAGCATGCACTGCGTAGTAGCCAGCTGCTTTTAGTAGCTCATAAGGAAATTTACTATCTTCTTGCTTGGTTTCTTGCAGGCAAAGTACATCGGGTTGGTTAGCTATCAACCAATCCAGCACATGTGGAAGGCGTACGTTAAGGGAGTTGACGTTCCATGTGGCTAATTTAAAAGAGCTTGAATTCATTGGGCAGGATTCACAATCGCGGTTTTAGCTTTGATGATTAAAACTTAGCGGCCTTTGCCGCTCAGTGAGCCGCGTTGCAGTACTGGGTCATCGTAAGCAATACAACGTCCTAAACCAAAAACATTCGGGCGGGTACCTCGCGGGCAGCCATCATCACCTGGCATCTTATCTACTTTTATTTTCATCTCGGCTGCTTTTTGCTTATTTAAGTATTCCCAAGTGCCGTTGGGATGCAAAACGATCTCTTCACCGCTCGCTGTTTTTGCCGAAATATCTTCTGCGCTAGTCTCAGCTGCCTGCGTGCTCATGCATAGACCTAGCCCAACAAACACGAAAAAAAAGTAACGCATGCATACTCCTAAGTAAGACTGTTATTTAAAACAGATAGATTAAGTCAATCTGCGTATAAAGTACAGAGAATGGCATAAAACAATGCCCTATAAGCCTTGTCACTATTGGCTTGCAGGGCATTTATTAATTATAGTCTTTAATTGTTGGAGAAGTTGCGCATGGTTTATGCAGACATACCGTTGTGCCGCAACAAAGCATCAATGCTTGGCTCGCGGCCACGGAAGGCAATAAATGATTCCATGGCAGGGCGGCTGCCGCCACGCGACAAAATCTCTTCCCAAAACTGCTGGCCTGCCTCGGCACTTAAGCCACCTTTTTCTTCAAATAAACTGTAGGCATCAGCAGACAATACTTCCGCCCATTTGTAACTGTAATAACCTGCGGCATAGCCACCTGCAAAAATGTGGCTAAAGTTATTGGGAAAACGATTCCAATTTGGCGGACGTACCACCGCCACTTGATCGCGAATTTCTTCAATCAGTTGTAAAGGCGTTTTTGTACCATAAGGGTTAAAGCTGCTGTGCAAAGTAATATCGAATAGCGAAAACTCGATTTGACGTACGGTCTGCATGCCTGCCTGAAAGTTTTTGGCGGCTACCATTTTGTCGAACAATTCGCGTGGCAATTGAGCGCCGGTGTCTACATGCTGTGTCATATGACGCAGTACTTCCCATTCCCAGCAGAAGTTTTCCATAAACTGACTTGGCAGTTCAACTGCATCCCATTCCACGCCTTTAATGCCGGATACACTGTAATCATCCACTTGTGTCAGCATATGATGCAAACCATGGCCAAATTCATGAAACAGCGTAATCACTTCATCGTGCGTGAAAAGGGCAGGTTTTCCGCCGACAGGCGCGGAGAAGTTACAAGTGAGGTAAGCCACCGGCGTGGTGAGTTTGCCATCCACCATGCGGCGCGTGATCGCTTCGTCCATCCAAGCACCACCGCGCTTATTGTTGCGGGCATATAGGTCTAAATAAAACTGGCCAACCAACTCACCATTATGGCGCGTGATTTCGTAAAAATGCGCATCAGGATGCCAGGTAGGGGCAGTCGATTTTTTGACAAACACACCAAAGATGGTTTCGATGACCTTAAACAAACCTGCCATCACTTTGGTTTCGGGGAAGTATTGCTTTACTTCTAAATCAGAAAACGCATATTTATCTTCGCGCAATTTTTCCGAGACATAAGACACATCCCACGCTTGCATATCAGTAATACCTAATTTTTTGGCGTAATCTACTAACTCACGCATGTCGCGCTCAGCATATGGCTTGGCTTTTTTCGCTAAATTTTCTAAAAAATCAATCACTTGCTGTGGTGTATCAGCCATCTTGGTAGCCAGCGAAAGTTCTGCAAAATTATTAAAGCCCAATAGTTTAGCCTCTTCATCCCGTAACTTTAGTAGCTGGGTGATTATTGCTGTGTTATCGAATTCTGTCTTCCCAAACTCACTTGCGCGCGTGGCATAAGCGCGGTAAAGCGTTTCGCGCAAGTCGCGATTGTCGGCATACTGCAGCACTGGCAGATAACTGGGAAAGTGTAAGGTAAATTTATAGCCTGGCTTGTCTTCACTTGTGGCAGCTTCTTTGGCAGCTAATAACACGTCTTCGGGAATGCCAGTCAGCTTGTCTATATCGGTCTCGAAAAGTGCATACTCATTGGTGGTGTCCAGCACATTTTCTTCAAACTTACTGGCTAATTTTGAGAGTTCTTCACTAATGGCTTTGAAACGTGCTTTTTGGTCGGATGGTAATTCAGCACCGCCCAATTTGAAATCGCGCACTTCATTATTAATAATCTTTTGCTGAGCCTCGCTTAAAATTTTAAACTCTGCACTGGCCTGTATTGCGCGATACTTCGCGTAAAGCCGCTCATCTTGCGCTAAATCACTGTAAAAATCGGTTAACTTCGCTAAATTAGAATTATAGGCTTCACGTAATTCTGGGCTATTCACCACTGCGTTCATGTGGCCAACTTGGCTCCAAGCGCGTGATATCTTTTCATCTAAGTCTTCTAGCTTAAGTGCAAAATTCTGCCAAGTAGGCCCGTCTGTGTTAGTTGCTAAGGTATCAATTACTTGTTTGCCTTCGCTTAAAAGTGAATCAAGCGCAGGCGAAACAAGTTCTGGTTTTATTTCGTTAAATTTGGGCAGGCCAGCAAAATGCAATAATGGATTTGACACACAACTCTCTCTTAATTAATTTTGAATATTAGTTTATTAACCTTAAACAGACGGGATAACGATACAGTTCGCCTTTACTACTGGAGATGGCGGCAAGAATGCAAAATACAACATTAAGTAACCAAATAATGCCCATAAATACAAAGCCTATGAGGATGATGGCCAGTACACCTGCAATAAATTGCGCAATCAACACGGTTATTTGAAAATTCAGGGCTTCTTTGGCATGATCGGCAATGTAAGCACTGTCGTCTTTTTTAAGTATCCATACCAGTAAGCCTGGGATAAATGAAAATACCGTACCACCCAAATGCGTCACGGTGGCGATGTTTTTGTCATCGTTACTAGGGGTTGCGATATCACTTTGAATTTCATGTTCAATTTGGTCAGCCATAGCGCTTCCTTTTCTAGTGGGTTGATAGTTAATACTGATTAAATTTAGCGACTAGAGGTTCAATTTTTTCCAAATCACTATAACTTAGCACCTTACGAGCATGGCTATTGAGCTTAATCATTTCACTGCGTAAAATTTGTTGTTTAACGCTCAGCACATTCGATGGATGCATGGAAAGTTGGCGCAAGCCCATACCAATCAATAACTTAGTGAGCTTGGCGTCGCCTGCCATCTCGCCGCAGACGGCGACAGATTTGCCTAATTTAGCGCCTGCTTTAATCGTGATGGAAATGAGCTTCAAGACCGATGGATGCAGTGGGTTATACAAATGTGACACCGCGTCATCCGTGCGGTCTATCGCCAAAGTGTATTGAATCAGATCATTAGTACCGATAGACAAAAAATCGAGCTCTTTGGCAAACGCCTCGGCATTAATGGCAGCGGCTGGCACTTCAATCATGCCGCCAAGTGCGATGTTTTCGTTAAAGGGCACATTTTGTTTGCGTAAAGATAATTTTGCGCGTTCCAGCAATAGTTTTGTCTGCCGCAATTCAGACAAGCTAGAGAGCATGGGAATGAGGATTTTAATATTGCCGTAATGTGAGGCGCGTAACAAGGCGCGTAATTGCGTATGAAAAATTTGCGGCTCGGATAAACATAAACGCACTGCACGTAAACCTAAAGCGGGGTTAGCGCAATCAGACGCAGCATCAGGGTTCATTTGTTTATCTGCGCCTAAGTCTAATGTGCGAATGGTCACTGGCATGCCATGCATGGCTTGTGCCACTTGTTTATAGGCCTGAAACTGTTCTTCCTCGTCTGGCATTTCACGCTTATTCATAAACAGGAATTCGGTGCGATATAAGCCAATACCTGTGGCACCAGAAGCTTTTACCGCAGCCACGTCTTCAGGCACTTCAATATTGGCGTGCAGTTCTATCGCGGTGCCACACATAGTGATTGCCTTGGTAGATTTAAGGCGTTTTAGTTTCTGTTGCTCAAGCTCGAATTGCTCTTGCCGCAGCTTGTATTCGGCCAAAATTTCTGTTGATGGATTGACAATCACCACCCCCAAGCTGCCATCCACAACAATCAGCTCGCCATCGCTAATTAAATCGCGTGCTCGCTGCAAAGCCACGATGGAAGGGATATTCAGGCTACGCGCTAAAATTGCAGTATGCGATGTTGCGCCGCCAACATCGGTGATAAATGCGGCAAAATCGTGCTGCTTGAATTGAATCGCATCGGCAGGCGAAATATCATGTGCGACAAGAATAATAGCGCTTTCTTTTTGCTTTACAGGTGTTTGATTCGGTGCAGGATGACCCAGCAATACTTTAATAACGCGCTCCACCACCTGCACGACATCATGTTTGCGTTCACGCAAGTAGGCATCTTCAATCGCCTCAAACTGCTCCACAATGTCATCCATTTGCTGTTTGACTGCCCATTCTGCATTGCAGAATTCTTTGCGTATGATGTCTTTTGGAACCTCAGATAGAGATTTATCGGCCAGCATCATTAAGTGCGTGCCAATGAACGCGCTTAGTTCTGCCGGGGCATTTTTAGAGAGTGAATTGCGAATAAGCTGTAAATCTTTTTTTACCGTGTTGATTGCGTTTTCAAAGCGTTTGATTTCATCTTCTATTAACGGTTGTGGCAGTTGATAATGCACCACCTCAAGCAGGGCATTAGACACCAGGTGCGCGCGGCCAATCGCAATGCCGCTAGATACACCTATCCCGTGTATGCTGAAGCTAGATTGAGAGTGAAGAAGTGCGCTAGGTTGTGCGTGTTGTGGCAACAAGTTACTCGCCCTCACCGAAATAGTCGTTAATTAAGGCGCGCAGGGCTATAATCGCGTCTGCCTCATCTTTGCCGTGGGCTTCCAGGCCAATAATACTGCCCTTGCCGGCAGCCAGCATCATCACCCCCATAATGCTTTTTGCATTCACTTTACGGCCATTTTTTTCTATCCATATTTCACTGTTAAATTGGCTGGCAGTTTGCGTCAGCTTGCTGCTAGCACGTGCATGCAGGCCCAGTTTGTTGATAATTTCGATTTGTTGTTGAATCATGACGCCTGCCTATCGTGGTGGTCACAACCGGTCTTCGTAAAATGCACCACGCCATCGCGTCCGCCACTGATTGCTTTAGCAACACATACTTTCATTGGCTTATCGCGATAATTCAGCACACGCACTAGCATAGGCAAGTTCACACCTGCTACCCCTTCTACATGACTGGGTGAGAGCAACTTAGTCACTAAGTTGCAGGGTGTGGCGCCATACATATCAGACAGCACAATCACGCCTTCACCTGTGTCTAAACTCGCTAACACTTTTTGCGCTTTGGGCAGTAAATTAGTGGGGTCATCATCTGTGCCCACTGCAAAATAAGCCAATTGCGGAGGTGTTTTGCCAAGTACGTGGCTGGCGCAATGAATCAGGCTTTCACCCAAACTTCCATGCGCAATTATTAAAATACCTATCATGCCGTTTTACCTTTTAATTCAACTAAACTCATTAAGCTCACGGTGTCTCACCATCACTTGTTGTTTTTGTTGTTTAAAGTGTGCGCCCCCAAAATAATGCGCAAGTTGCTCTACAAAAAACACCGACCTGTGCTGACCGCCAGTACAGCCAATCGCCACCGTCAGGTAACTGCGGTTATCTTGTACAAAACTGGGCAGCCATTTTTCAACATAATGAGTAATATCCGCCAGCATTTCATTTACCTTAGGTTCTTTTTGTAAAAACGCTTGTACTGGCGCATCTTTACCAGTCAATGGTTTTAATATGGGGTCGTAGTGTGGGTTAGGCAAGCTGCGCACATCAAACACAAAATCTGCATCTAACGGGATACCATTTTTAAAGCCAAAGGAAGTAAATAGTAGTACTAAACTATTGTTTTTTAATGATTCATCTGTTTTTAAAATGAGTTCTCGAATATAACTGCGCAGGGTGTTGGCGCTTAAATTACTGGTGTCGATATGGTGTCCAACGCCTACCAAGCCCGCTAACATCTTACGTTCGTGCAAAATACTTTCTGCAAGCGTGGTGTCGGCGTTACTGAGGGGATGTTTACGGCGCGTTTCAGAAAAACGTTTTACCAGGGTTTCTACCGAAGATTCTAAAAATAACACTTCAACTGCAATGTCACTATTTTTAAGCATCTCCACCGCATTCGGCAAGGCTTCCAGTGCGGCACTGCGGCTATCTATACTAATGGCGACTTTGTGCTGGCTAACCGAGTCTAAATGATGTGATATTTGTGGTAACAGCGTGGCTGGCAGATTATCAATGCAGTAATAACCGCTATCTTCCAATACGCGCAGCGCAATACTTTTTCCGGAGCCAGAAAGCCCTGTGATAATAATCAATTGCAAAGTTTAAGCCTTCTTAATGTGTTTGGTTTTGCTTATGATGTTTTTAGCTAATACGGGTTTAATTAATATAGTTGGTTTGGCTTCTTTTTGCATCATTTGTTTTTGCCGCTTAGAAAACTGCTGCGTAGCATTTACACCACGCAGCAGCAAAATATGATTGCGCACAGCTACTTCAACCAACACCGCAATATTGCGGCCTGCCGCGATGGGAATCACCACTTTACTGATGGGCACATCTAGCACGCGCTCATACTGCATTTTTACATTTAGTCTATCCAGCTCCTCTGGTTTCAGCACATCGGCTAACGCTAGCTGAATAATTAAATCCAGGGGTTTGGTGGGCTTCACCGAATTATCACCAAACAATGCCCTGATATTCAATATCCCAAGCCCACGTACTTCTAGAAAGTCTTGTAGCAAGGGTGGGCAGCGTCCTTCAATGCGTTCAGGGGTGACGCGATAAAAGTCCACAATGTCATCGGCTATTAAACGATGACCACGTGTAATTAATTCTAATGCCAGTTCGCTTTTACCAATCGCCGCATTACCTTTAATCAACACGCCAAAGCCCTGCACCTCAATAAACACGCCATGCAAGCTGGTGGTTTCTGCCATCGCCTGTGTTAAGTAATGGCTTAGCACGTCCATTAATTGCGGGCTTTGCAACGGCGATGTAAACAAAGGCGTATTAAAACTGTTTGCCGCGTTAAGGAGCTCTTGTGGTGGCTTTTCACCATTGGCAATTACCACTGCTGCTAAATCGGTCGAGTACAAATTAGTAATGGCTTGCTGCATGGCGATAATACTTAAGCTGCGCAAATAATCCATCTCGGCACAGCCCAACACTTGCACACGATTAGGGTGCACAAAATTTAGGTGACCAATTAAAGCCAGCGATGGCTTGGTGACTTGTTGAGAGTTGAGTTGGTTGTCGCCGCCATCAAGCCCAGCAACCCAGTTGAGTTTGAGCTTGCGGCGGGTTTCTTTAAATAATTTGGCTACGTCTATTTTAGCCATAGATTGTAGCCATGAGGTTAATTAATAGAATGTTGCTCAGTATTTGAATGTGGTTCGATATTTTGATGTTTCACGGCACCATTGGTTTTGTGGTGACTGCCTTGTTTTTCTTTATGTTTTAAAACTTGGCGGTTCAATTTATCCGTCAACATATCAATCGCGCTATACATATTTTCGTCGATGCATTCGGCATGCAAATCGTTGCCTGGTACGTGCAATGTAGCCTCAACCTTTTGGGCGAGCTTTTCTACACTCATGGTAACTTTCACGTCTATCACATGATCAAAGTGATTGCGAATTCTTATTAATTTGCTTTGCACATATTCGCGCATTGCAGGAGTAATTTCTAAGTGATGTCCGGTTAATTGTAAATTCATGACTTGCTCCTTTTTGAAGTTGTCCACCAAAATTTTTCATCCAAAAAAGTAGGAGAATAATTTTTTTGAACAATTTTAGTGTACACCTTTGGCAACTCAACGCAACTAGCCAAGTGGGCTAATTGTGTAAATATTTATCAGTATTTTTTTAAAATGGTGTTATTGCCAGGTTGGATTGAATTGTTGAACAAAAAACAACTTACCTGCAAGCCTTATGGATATTGGCTCGCAGGGCAGCTTATTTACATGGTAATTAATTGGGCTTGTAAAAAACTACAGCGATTTGCGTAAATTTGCGGGTGGGATATTCAGCGATTCGCGATATTTTGCAATGGTTCTGCGCGCCACGACGATGCCTTGCTTGGCTAAAATCTCGCTAAACTGGCTATCAGAAAGTGGCTTTTTAATATTTTCTTCTGCCACCATTTGTTTAATCAGCGCGCGAATGGCGGTGGCCGAACATTCACCGCCGGCATCGGTGGCGACATGGCTACCAAAGAAATATTTCAACTCGAACACACCGCGTGGAGTCAGCATGTATTTGTGTGTAGTGACCCTTGAAATGGTAGATTCGTGCAACTCAAGTTCTTCAGCAATTTCGCGTAACACCAGCGGGCGCATGGCAATCTCGCCATGCTCAAAAAAGTTGCGTTGACGGTCTACAATGGCTTGCGAAACACGCAAAATGGTGGAAAAGCGCTGCTGAATGTTTTTAATCATCCATTTGGCTTCCTGCATTTGCGTTTGCAAATACTGGCTAGAGTTTTCACGGTTGCGTTTTAAAATATCCGCATACATTTGGTTAATGCGCAGTTTAGGCACCACGCCATCGTTCAGCGTGGCTATCCAAATACCTTTTACTTTTTTAATCAAAACTTCATGCTGGATGAAGTGGTCTGCGCTGAGTTGCGCATAATCACTACCAGGACGCGGATTTTGTTGTTTAATCAGCGTTTGTGCGCCTTTTAATGTGACCTCATCGCAATTGAGCAATTTGCGCAGTTTTACAAAATCCTTATTGGCTAACACGGCTAGATGTTGGCTCACAATCGTTTTGGCAAATTTTAGATATTCAGTATTGGCAGGCAACAGATTCAGTTGCAACATAATACATTCTTGCAGATTGTTGGCACCTATGCCCACTGGCTCCAGGCTTTGTATAAGCTTAAGCGCGGTTTGCAGTTCAAGCAGTTCAATTTCCAGCTCAGGCGGCAGCTCTGTTACCAGCTCCTCCAGCGATGTTTCTAAATAGCCATCTTCATTGATACTGTCTATCAGCAACAGTACAAGATTCTGGTCGCGTTCCGAAAGCGGCATCAGTTTTAGTTGACTCAATAAGTGGTCACGCAGACTTTCTGCAACTACTTCTTGCCGCCTATAATCGCTGTCTTCATCGTCACCATTATTTTGGCGGCTACCTTCATCCCAATTGCTGGCGCTGCCATACTCGTCGTAGTTCTCATCAAAATCAGTGGCAGAGAAATCTTCTTTTATTTCTAACAATTCACCCGATGATTCACTGCCCGATTCTTGAGTAGCCTCTTGATTTATTTCTGAAGGCGCACTGCCAATTTCTTGGTAATCAAGATTGCTAAAGGCATCGTTTTCAAAGTCATCATTCTGGTTAGATTGCCCACCATCTGCTTCTAGCGGATCATGGTCGACGCCATTGCTGGTCTCAGATAAATTGGCCTCTGGCAAACTAACGTCATCAATATCGGCGTCAGGATTGTCGGCATTCACAAGTTCCAGCAGTGGGTTGTCTTGCAAAATAATTTCCAGCTCTTGATCTAGCTCAAGCGAAGACAATTGCAACAAGCGGATAGATTGCTGTAGCTGCGGCGTCAGCGCTAAGTTTTGTGACATTCGGAGTTGAAGGTTTTGCTTCATGACTATATTTTCCGACTACAGCCGGAAATCCTTACCTAGGTAGACTTCGCGTACCGCTTGGTTATTCACAATATCAGCGGGCTTGCCTGATGCGAATACGGTACCGTCATTCACAATATAGGCTTTATCACAAATGCCTAGAGTTTCGCGCACGTTGTGGTCAGTAATCAATATACCGATATTTTTACTGCTTAAAAAACGAATAATTTTTTGAATATCCAGCACCGCGATTGGGTCAATACCTGCAAACGGCTCATCCAGCAAAATAAAGCTGGGGTTAGTGGCCAAACAACGCGCAATCTCCACCCGGCGCCGCTCACCGCCAGACAAGCTAATAGCTGGGCTGTTACGAATATGCACAATATGCAGTTCTTGCAGTAGCAATTCCAGCTGGTCATGCTGCGCTTGCGCGCTGAGTTCTTGTAGCTCAAGTACTGCCAGTATATTTTCTGTTACTGTCAATTTGCGAAAAATAGACGGCTCCTGCGGCAAATAGGCCAAGCCCATGCGTGCGCGGCTGTGAATGGGCAAGCGGCTTAAGTCTTTGCCATTTAGCAAAATTCGCCCTGCATCTAGTGGCACCAAGCCCACCATCATGTAAAAGCTGGTGGTTTTACCTGCTCCGTTGGGGCCCAGCAAGCCAACCACTTCGCCGCTGTTGATTTGCAGCGAGATATCATGCACCACCGTACGCGATTTATAGGTCTTGCGCAGATTTTCTACAATAAGATCGCTCATTTATTGCTCTGGTTTTTCTGTAGTTTCAAGACGGTTGCTGAATCTTAAGTTTTTGGTGACACTGGGCGCAGCACTTACTGGCGCCGTACTTGCAGGCGCGGATGATTCAGGTTGCTGACCAGCTGGTTTCTGGTCAGAGGGTTGTTGTGAACCAGATTTTAGGGCTGGCGCTGCAGCAGGTTTATTTTTGGGCTGAATAATGGCTTTTACGCGGCCGCTACCAGGATTGCTTTCTGATTTAACACCGCCGATAACTTCTGCATATTCGGCATTGGCGTCATAGCTGATGTATTCGCCATGCACAATATCTTCACCACGTTTCACCCACGCTTTGGTGTAAAGCTGCACTTTATCCATGCGGCCATCATATTCGATGCGTTGCGCGCTGCCTTCCATATATTCATTTTTGCCTTCGCGTTTTTGCTTGAATGTGGTCGGGTTGCCGGTAGAAGTGCTGTGCTGAAAGCCTTCTTTATCTTCACGTACCACCAATTTGTCGGCACGAATCACCAAAGTGCCTTGCGTTAATATGACCGTGCCAGTATAGGTGCTGGTTTGCTTAGCGTCATTTACTATCACTGTATCAGCTTCAAGCTCAATCGGTTTGTCACGGTCAGCGGCTTCGGCAAAGGCCTGCAGGCTAGTGCCAAAGCCGGTTAATAACAGACTTAAGCATATTAATTTTTTCATTATTTCCGCACTTTCTTACGGGTAGACCCTGACTTGCTGGCAGGCGCTGCTTTTTTGGTGGTTAATGTTTTGCTGCTAGGGACTTTAGTTACAGTCGAAGTTGGCTTCGTTGATTTTGCTGGCACAGCGGCTGGTCGTTCATAATGCACTTTTACGCGATTAAACAATTTGACGGTTTGATTTTTTTTATCAAACACCATGCCTTTGGCGCGTATCACCGTTTTTGGTGCCTGCTTAATCAGCACCGCACTGTTGGTGGTCGCCAGTTCTTGGTCTGGCAGAATAAGCAACCTTTCTGTCAGCACTTCCATCTCGCCTTTGCCCTCAAACGCTTGCCGCACTACCTTTACGCTATCCACCAGTTCAACCTCTTTGCCATTGCTAGAAACATAACCGCGTAGCGCCTCGATTTGGGTATAAGGCTTATTAACGGTGTATTGTGTATAGCGTGGGCGTTGTAGTACCGTACTGTCATCATCAGGGTAATGCAGCATCTCGGTCGCTGCCAATACATAACGCAGCTTGCCTGTAATATCTGTTTGTGTAGTGACAAAATTATTCATTGTGTAATCTGGATCATGCCGATTGCTACCATCATTTTTTGGGCCTTGCTGTTCTACAGTTAAATTAATCCAAAACGTAATCACTGCCAGAAATATGGCCAGCATTAACGGAAAAAACAAATTGGAACGCGCGAGCAAAATTAATTACGCTCCAGTCTTAATACTATTTAAAAAACGGCGCCAATTGCGCGCTCATTTGAAATACGGCGCTAATTGCGCCTCCAATGTACCTTGCGCTTGCATAATCAGCTCGCACAACTCCCTTACCGCTCCACGGCCACCTTCTTTTTGTGTCACATAATGGGCACGTTGTTTAACCGACTGTGGGGCTGCGGGCACACATATTGCCAAGCCACAGCGCAGCATGGGTGGCATGTCCACCACGTCATCACCCATAAACGCCGTTTGCTCTGGTTTGATATTAAGCTTAAGGATTAAATCTTCAAACGCAGCCAACTTATCGTCAACTCCTTGGTAAAAATGCGCTACGCCAGTGCTTTCAGAGCGCTGTTTGACTACGTTAGAAGTGCGCCCGGTAATAATCGCCATCTGCACGCCACTGGCTTTAAGCAGTTTCATGCCTAAGCCGTCTTGTGTATTAAAGGTCTTGTATTCCTGACCATCATCGCCAATGGTTAAGCCGCCATCTGTCATAACGCCATCTACATCAAAAATCACCAATTTGATGGCTTTGGCGCGGTTTAACACTTCATTCGTGGCTAGCATTTATACTACTTTCGCTTTTAGTAAATCGTGCATATTAAATGCGCCCACCAGCTTGCCCGCATCATCTATCACCAGCAACCCATTGATTTTTTTATTCTCCATCATTTCTACTGCCTCAACCGCTAATTCATTGACATGAATGGTGTTGGGGCTGGCATGCATCACCTGATTAATTTTAACGGTGTGGGCAAAAATACCTTTGGCAAAAGTGCGGCGTAAGTCACCATCGGTAAACACGCCTACCGGTTGCTTTTGCTCATTCACCACTGCGGTTAAGCCCAAGCCTTTTTTAGTCATTTCGGTAAGCGCGGCTGAGAGCAATTCGCCCTCTTTCACGCTGGGAATCGCACTGCCGGTACGCATAACATCCTTCACTCGAATCAATAAGCGCCGCCCTAAGTTACCGCCTGGGTGACTGCGCGCAAAATCTTCTGCAGTAAAATCGCGCAAGTTCAGCACACATACAGCCAGCGCATCGCCCAAAGCCAGTGCAGCCGTCGTGCTGGCAGTTGGTGATAAACCTAAAGGACACGCTTCTTGCGATACTTCTGCGCTTAAATGTACGTCAGATTCTTTGGCTAAAGTGGAATTTTTAGCGCCGGTAATACTAATAATTTTTGCGCCCAGGCGTTTTATCGTGGGCACAATATTGAGCAGCTCATCGCTTTCGCCCGAGTTAGAAAGGGCAATGACCACATCGCCTGCGGTAATCATGCCAAGGTCGCCGTGGCTGGCTTCAGCCGGGTGCATAAAAAATGCAGGTGTTCCCGTACTGGCTAATGTGGCGGCAATTTTACCGCCGACATGGCCAGATTTACCCATGCCGCTGACTACGACGCGGCCTTGGCAATTTAAAATCAGCTGCACAGCGGCCTCAAAATTAGCATCGAGTCGGGCCGCAAGTGCACTAATTTCGTGCGCTTCAATATTCAGTACACTGCGTGCCAAAGCCAAAGTTTCTGTCGTTGGCGCATGCAGTTTTTCAGATTGTAGTAGTGTAGGTGACATAATCGAGTAAGTATAAAAGGGAATACGCCATGAATAAAGCAAAAATGTGCAGTTTTTAGGTAAAATAACAATAGTAGGCATAATTTTTGCCTAGAATGTATATTGCGCTATAAATTGCAACATCAAATTACAACAAAAATAACCAAAAGCGAGCCTGATGTTTAATTCTTTAACTAGTGTTTTATTGCTACTCACCAGCTCCGTGTTGGCTGTTGCGCTGTTTCGTGCCATACGTTTACCGGCCATGTTAGCCTACTTTATGGTGGGGATTTTATTTGGTCCTTACGCACTGAATTTACTGCCCAGCACAGAAGATGGCCGCCATGTGGCTGAGTTTGGCATCGTATTTTTAATGTTTAGCATCGGCTTAGAGTTTAGCCTGCCTAAATTGTACGCCATGCGCAAAACCTTGTTTGGCTTGGGCGGGGCGCAAGTATTAATTACCTTATCTGTGACCATGCTGTTGAGCTGGCTGGCTGGTTTTAGCTTACCAACGGCATTCGTGGTGGGCGGTGCGCTTACCATGTCTTCCACTGCCATCGTGTCTAAAGTGTTAATGGAGCGGGTCGATCTAAATTCACGCCATGGCCGTTTAAGTATCGGCATTTTGCTGTTTCAAGATTTAGCGGTCATTCCTATCTTGGTGCTGATTCCAGCATTGGGTGCACAAACTGGCGATTTAAGCACCACCTTAGGCCTGTCGTTTATCAAATCTGCAGTGTTGCTGTTTGTACTGTTTAAGTTTGGTAAGGGCATTATCAATTTTTGGTTTAGCTTGGTAGCCAAGCAGCGCTCTCGCGAGCTGTTTGTATTAAATGTGCTTACCGTCACTTTACTGCTAGCAGCGGTGACTAAAGTTGCCGGGTTATCCTATGCCCTCGGTGCGTTTATCGCGGGCATGCTGATCTCTGAAACACGCTACCGCTATCAGGTTGAATCTGACATTGCCCCGTTTCGCGATATTTTGCTCGGCCTGTTTTTTATCAGCGTCGGCATGCTGCTCGATTTTAATTATTTGCTACAGCATATTGGCTGGGTGCTGTTGTTGCTGGCGGGCTTTATATTGTTCAAAGCGGCTGTTGTGGCAGTGTTAGTGCGTGCTTTTGGCTTTGAAACAGGCGTCGGTATCCGTACTGGCATTGTGTTGGCGCAGGCGGGTGAGTTCAGCTTTGTTATATTGGCATTAGGTTTGGAGCAAAAATTGATTGGTGGCAACGAGCTGCAATTGATGTTGGCAGCCACTTTACTTTCAATGGTGTTTGCAGCGCTTGTTATTCCCTACAACGGTCGCATCGCACGCAAGGTGGTGAAAAGTTATACCCGCAATAGTAGCCAAGTGGTACAAGAGTTGGAGGGTGTGGGCAAAGATTTAGAAAACCATGTCATTATTTGCGGCTATGGTCGTAGCGGTCAGTATTTAGGCCGCTTTTTAAAAGAAGAGAGCATCCCGTTTATTGCCTTGGATATTGACCCTACGCGTGTGCACGAAGCGGCGGCTGCAGGTGAGCATGTGATGTATGGCGATGCTGGGCGGCGTATTGTGTTAGAGGCGGCGGGTGGAGCACGCGCCAAAGCGCTTATCGTCAGTTATTCAGATATGCGTGCCAGCATGAAAGTGCTGCATGTGGCACAAGAAAGTTATCCTAATTTACCGGTGATTGTGCGTACTTATGACGACGCGGATATGGATGCTTTTCGCAAGGCCGGCGCCACCGAGGTGGTGCCCGAGGTGTTGGAAGGTAGCCTCATGTTGGCATCACACGCGCTCGTATTGCTGGGTGTGCCGCTTAACCGTGTCATCAAGCGTATTCGCCTATTTCGCGAAGAGCGTTACAAAATGTTTAAAGGTTATTTCCGTGGTGTCACCGATGCCAATCTTGCCGATGCACAGCAAGTGCGGCTACATTCGGTAGAGATTAATAAAAATTCTTACGCCAGGAAATTACGGCTAGACCATATTGACCTGAAACGGTTTAATGTGGATATTCAAGTCATGCGTCGCCCTAATATGCTTGAGGATATTGCGCCACGTGGTGATATCACGCTAATGGAGGGTGATGTGCTGGTGCTGTTAGGTCTGCCAGATGATTTGGTGTCAGCTGAAATTTACCTGATGTCTGGGCAATAAATGTATTTAGAAATGCACAGTCGTCATGATTCGCGGTAATACCCTTGGCTAATAAAAGTGTGATTGTAGTTGGCGGTGGCATTGTAGGCTGCCTCACCGCGCTCAAGCTGGCGCAGCGCGGTTGCCAAGTCACTATCGTAGAGCGCAACCAAATCGCCGCCCAAACTTCGGGCGAAGCAAGCTGGGCGGGCGCGGGCATTTTGTTTCCTCTGTTGCCATGGATGTACAAAGATGAAGTAAATGTACTCGCTTTATCAGGCGCAAGCCTTTACCCAGCTTTATGTCAGCGCTTATTAGACGAAACTGGAATCGACCCAGAATACACCCAGAGTGGCATGTTAATTCAGCCACCGTTTGATGCGGCTTTGGCGTTGGACTGGTGTGCAAAAAACAATGTAGAAGCTCAACAAGTCGGTGAGAATTTATTGTTGCCACAGGTCGCGCAAGTGCGTAATCCACGCCTTATGCAGGCACTAAAACAGTTGTTGATTCAACAAAATGTCACCTTAGTAGAATCTACCCAGCTTCAGCCTTTGGCCAATACGCATAAAATCGATGGCTGGAAAACCAATAGTGGTGATGTCCTCAAGGCAGATGTTTTTGTAGTGACGTCAGGTGCATGGAGTTTTGAACTGCTAAAGGAAACAGCTGCAGGCCTCAACGTTAAGCCGATGCGCGGACAGATTTTGTTGTACGATCTGTCTCATCAAGCGATAGCAGATTTGCCAACCAATATTATCTATCGTGATGGTTTTTATTTAGTGCCGCGTCGTGATAGGCTGTTGTTAGCTGGTAGCACGCTAGAAGACGTGGGTTTTGACACCAGTACTACGGAAGCGATGCGTCAAGAATTGCAAATAAAAGCGGAGAATATATTACCGAGCTTAAAACATGCCGCTGTCATCAAGCATTGGTGCGGATTTCGGCCTGGCACCCCCGACAACCTACCTACAATCGCACAACACCCAAGCATTGAAAACTTGTATTTAAACACGGGACATTTTCGGTATGGACTCACTATGGCGCCTGCCAGTGCAGAGCGAGTGGCCGCACTAGTTTGTGGCTAACGCTAGAAGACGGTCCCACTTGACCTTAGGGTTAGCCATTGCGGGCTTCATTTTCGATAAACCCTAGCGACATATACAACCGAGTAACTAAGTCTTTTGCTTCTGCTCGAAGCTCTTTGAGTTCTGCATCGTCTATGTAATCGTCAGTTGTCACTGAAGAGATCGCCATTTCAACAAGCAGTTCTCCAGTGCGCCCATGTTGAAAAACTTGGGCTTGCATTGGGTTATGGGCGATTGTATTTCGCTTGTCGGTCATACGATATGCCGCTTCAAGGCAAGAAATGACCTCATCGTTTCTCGGTTCCAATTTCCCAAGAGCCTTCAACAGGGTCTCGACGCGTGGCTTAAATAGCGGAGCCTTTCCGTTGCAATGATCTCTTCATAGTCGGTGCGTTATCACCTCTACATCTCCGAACGCAAGTATGAAGCCGCCCACAAGATCGCGCCATTTGGCTTGCTCCATTTCAAACTCAAAGTGACTCATGGTTTGTGACTAACGTAAAGTAGACCCCAAATAAGAACTTAATCTTTTATTGGGGCAGATGTTTAAAGCATTAAGAGTCATCATTTTTATTGACCATTCAATTGGTTAATTATTTTTAGAAATCCAATCGCCCGATTTTCCACCATGCTTTTCTAACAATTTAATATTGCTTATCGTCATGCCACGGTCTGCGGCTTTGCACATATCATAAATGGTCAGCAAGCCAACAGAGACCGCAGTCAATGCTTCCATCTCGACCCCCGTTTGGCCTGTGGTTTCGCAAGTGCAGGTGCAAGTAATGTTAGTATTCACTTCATCCACATCAAACGTTATCGCTACTTTGGTTAAGGCAATTGGGTGACACAGTGGAATTAAATCAGATGTTTTTTTACTTGCTTGTATCGCCGCAATGCGTGCCACGCCCAGCACATCGCCTTTTTTGGCATCGCCTTGTTGGATGAGTTTTAGAGTGGCAGGTAACATGCCAATGATGCCGCTGGCAACCGCTATGCGCTTGCTTTCTGGCTTATTGCCCACATCTACCATGTGTGCCTGCCCACTTTTATCAAAATGCGTTAAGGGGTTCATTATTACTTTCTATTCACAATTTACACAGAACTTAAATTTAGGTGAACTCACAGACTAAAGTAGCTATCATAACAATAATGAAATTAAAAACTACATTCCTGATAACTTTACTGCTCGCAAATGCAGCGTTTGCCGGCAATACATCAAAACCTAACCCAGGCTTAACCGGCAAACCGCTCAATACTACTATACCCAGCCCAACCAATTTGGATACGAGTCTGCCTGATTTGGGCGATATTTCGCAAACCGTGCTCACGCCGCAAGATGAGCAGCGTATTGCTGAGCAAATTCTGCGCGAGGTGGCAGTGAGTGATGATGTGCTGCAAGATGCAGAGGTGACGGATTACTTGCAAGCCTTAGGCAGTAAATTAGCGGCTGCCAGCCCCGATAAACAGCAGGTGTTTAACTTTTTTGTGGTGCGCGATAACAGCATCAATGCG
>JAKFEP010000005.1:0-7465 GCA_036675645.1 Methylotenera sp.
GTGGCAATCGGAATAATCAGCAAAGACAGCAATAAAGCAGACATACCAATTATCGCGGCAACACCCTCTACCTGATTAATAAAGCCTTTTGCGCCGAGAATCAGCAAGGCCAAACCCAATATAAGTTGTACGACTATCACTGCCATATTGTTAGGCAGACCCAGTCTACATAAATACATATCTGTTTGCGCTTCCGTCGCGTGACCTTCTTCTACCAAGCTTTTAGATGCGCGAAGGGTCATCATCACATACACAAAATATATCAGCACCATGCATGCACCGATACCATAACGAATTGCTGGCATGGTGTGTGGCACATACATGGCAATGGCGGCTATCCCGAATGCAAAAATAAAGAAGTTCAAATCGCGCAGCAAACCAGTACGCTCTGGCCGTAAATGGCCCTGTGTACCCCGGCTTTTCCACACCGAAATCGCCATCAACGACAATGACAGCGTGGCCAACATCAGTGGCGCGCCTAATATAGCGCCTACGCCAATTTCATGCCCGGCACCAGAGCCTGCCGTGGCAGAGGTATAAGTAAATATCGCCAATAAAGGCACTAAGGTTTCGGGTAAAGCAGTACCTACCGCCGCAAATAGAGAGCCAGTGACCCCTTCTGAGATGCCGAGTTTTTCGCCTAAATGTTCCAGCGCATTGGTAAAAACCTCTGCCGCAATTAAAATTATCAACAACATCGCCAACATCTGCACAAATATCATGGTTTACCTTTACAATTAAAAATTACGATTAAAACCTTAATAAACAGAATTTTAGCTGATAAATCGCCAAACTGCATGCCGAAACGTGAATTAAAAAATCTACCATACACACTTGATGCAAGAGGTTTTGTGAAAGAGGCAACCCAAATCGCCTCCCCCAATTACGATGAACGCCCAGACAATACCAGCATTGATTTAATCGTAATCCACAACATCAGCCTGCCACCGAATGAATACGGGGGTGCTGGTGTCATGCAATTATTCACGAATACGCTTAACCCCACTGAGCATCCCTATTACGCCGAAATTTACACGCGCAAAGTCTCCTCGCATTTTTTTATTCGGCGCGATGGCGAGCTGGTGCAATTTGTTTCCACTTTGCAGCGTGCATGGCATGCGGGTGTGTCAAAATGGCAAGCGCGCGAACGTTGTAACGATTTTTCAGTCGGAATTGAGCTGGAAGGCAGTGACTACGAAGCATTTGAAACGCGCCAATATAAAACGCTAAAAAAATTAATTGCCTGTTTAAAAAGCAACTATCTCATTCAAGACGTTGTCGGACACTCGGATATCGCCCCTGGTCGCAAAACTGACCCTGGACCTTGTTTTGACTGGCAGGAAATAACTTAGCAGTTAAATTAAAAAAATTAAAGATTCGCTTATGCAAAAAATTAGCACTTACCTTTTTATCAGTTTACTTAGCATCTTATTATTGGCATGCGGAGCAAGTGGCGATGAGAACGCAAAAAACGGGGATAAAAGGGATATTAAACCTACCTTAGTGACTGTCACTCAGGTAAAAAACCAAGCGGTTGAAACCACTGAAACAGCCATAGGCTCACTAGAAGGATTAATCGACCCAACGGTTGCTTCAGAACTAGCTGCTCGCGTGGTGAAAGTGCATGTCAATCCAGGTGAGACAGTGAATAAAGGACAACTGGTAGCAACACTAGATGCGACGGATTTTGGCATGCAACGCAATGAGCAACAAGCTGAAGTGGCACGTATACAAGCGTTAATCGATAATCAAGCAAAAATTGTGGCGCGTAATCAGGCCTTAGTAGATAAAAAATTCATCTCTCAGAACGTCGTAGACAATGATATGGCGCAACAAAAAGTGCTTAAACAGCAGCTAGCAGCAGCAAAAGCGCGTGTAGGCAGCATCAACCATAACAGCAGTAAAGCCAAGATTATTGCCCCTGTCACTGGTGTGGTAGAGAAAAAACTGGTGGATACCGGTGATTTTGTGCAGGTGGGTGACCCGATTGTACAAATCATCTCCAAGCAACGGTTGCGCGCGCATTTGCCTTTCCCTGAGCACATTGGTGCTCAACTCAAACCAGGATTAAAAGTACGTTTAAGTACGCCCACCAGCGAAAAACCTGTGGAGAGTGTCATTCGTGAACTAAAACCAATGATCACGGAAGGCAGCCGCACTATTGATGTAATTGCCGATGTGGTGGATGAAACCAGCTGGCAACCTGGCGCCAGCGTCACAGGCACTGTGGTTTTAGGCGAGCAAAGCGCAGCCATGATGATTCCTGAGCAAAGCTTGGTGTTGCGTCCCGCTGGCGAAGTGGTGTATGTGGTGCGTAACAATGTTGCTTACCAGACCATTATAAAAACGGGCTTGCGACAAGATGGCTTGATTGAAATTCTAGAGGGATTAACTGTCAATGATACCATCGTGGTCGATGGTGCAGGCTTTCTAACGGACAAGGCTGAAGTAAGCATTCAGCCAAACAATAAATAAAAATTCAAAGTTCTAAATCAGGCACGGCGCGAGCAAAAAATTGCCACAACGCATCTGTTTGATTATGTAAGGAGTGATTTTTTGCAAGAATATTTGTATGCAACACAGTTTGATAACGAAGTTTGGATTATCAAATGACATTGCCTGAATTATCCATCAAACGTCATGTTCTCGCTTGGATGCTGTCTGGCGTCATTATTCTGTTTGGCTTAATCGCTTACCAGCGCATCGGTATCGACCGTATTCCCTCCATTGATTTCCCGGTCATTATGGTCAACACGGTATTGCGGGGTGCAGATCCTGATGTGGTGGATACCAGCATTACTAGCGTCATCGAATCCGCCATCAACACCACGCCTGGCATTGAACATATTCAATCTGCCTCTTCACCTGGTGTTTCCACAATTAGTATCACTTTTGAGTTAGATAAAGATATTGATGTGGCCTATAACGAGGTGCAGGCCAAGGTCAATCAAATACTACGGCGCTTGCCAACCGATACTGACCCGCCTGCCGTTTATAAGGTTGACACCAACGCAGCACCTGTGATTTGGCTATCGCTCACTGGCGACCGTACCATTCAGCAACTTAACCTATACGCCAATAACGTACTCAAGAAAAAATTTGAAACGATCAACGGTGTAGGTGAGGTCCGGTTCGGTGGAAAACGTGACCGCGTGATTCGGGTCAACGTTATCCCCGAGCGTATGGCGGCGTATAAGCTAAGCGCAACAGACTTAATTGCGGCATTTAGTCGCGAACATGTGCAGTTACCTGGTGGCTTTTTAGTCAGCAACCAAGCAGAGAAACTACTTAAAATCGACCTAGAGTTTCACAGCACCAAAGAACTGGCTGAGATGGTTGTCGTCACGCGTGAAGGGGTTGCCACGCGCCTGAAAGATATTGCCACCATCGAAGATGGCATTACCGATAATCGCCAGATTGCACGTTATAACGGCAAGCCGGCGGTGGGCATTGGCATGGTTAAAATTGCCAACGCTAATACTGCAGAAATTATTGAAGAAGTTATCCATCGGCTGGATAACGAGGTAAGGCCTAGCTTGCCGCCTGGTATGCAATTAGAAATATCCACCAACGATTCTATTTTTATTAAACAAATGGTGGCTGGCTTAAAAGAACACTTGGTAGAAGGTACCCTATTTGCCGCACTGATTGTACTGATTTTTATGCGTTCATTTAGCTCGACGGTGATGATTTGTTTAGAGATTCCGGTTTCGCTGTTGGGCGCAATTGCGGTCATGTACTTTGCTGGCTACACGTTTAATAGTATGACTATGCTAGCTTTGCTGCTACTGATTGGCGTGGTGGTGGATGACGCGATTGTGGTACGAGAGAGTATTTTGCGGCATATGTCGGGCGAAGTCGGTACTGGCATCAGCACCGCAGACTTAAAAAATCCGCAAAAAGTAGCTGCGTTTCGCAAGCTGGCAACACTGAATGGTAGCAACGAGGTGGTGTTTGCGGTGCTTGCTTCATCGCTATCGTTGGTGTGTATATTTGCGCCCGTCATTTTTATGGATGGCGTCATTGGCATGTTCTTCGAGTCATTTGCGGTGGTGGTGACGTTTGGGGTATTGGTATCTTTATTCGTATCGCTCACATTGACGCCCATGCTATGTTCACGCTATTTAAGTGTCACCGCTGCTGACAATGAACTTTATCGCATGTTTGAGCGTGGCTTAAACCGCATGGATAACATGTATCAAAAACTGCTGGCCATGGCGTTGCATCATCGTGTCGCTGTGCTGCTTTTTACCTTAGTGTTTGTGCTGGCAAGTGGTTATTTATCCCTTAAATATGTCGCCAAAGATTTTGTGCCAGAGTCTGACGAAAGTAGCTTCAGCATCAATGTTAAAACGCCGTTAGGTTCCAATTTGGAATATACCGACTCGAGAATGAAACTGGTTGAATCGGTGCTAGCCCGCCATGACGATGCCATCGAAAGCTACTACTCCAACATTGGCGCCGGCTCACGTGGTCAGGTCAATCAAGGCAGTGTCAGTGTGCGCCTAAAACCAAAAGAGGAGCGTGACATTAGCCAACAAGAACTCATGAAGCAACTTAAAGTAGAGTTAGACGTTATTCCCGGTGTGCTGGCCATTCCATCACCGAAATCTGTGATTGGTGGACAACGGTCAGAGAAGTTACAGTTCAACCTCACTGGCGCAAACTTGCAGGAGATTGGCCGTATTTCACAACAATTAAGACAAACTCTTACTGAAAATGGCAATTTAGGTAAAGTGGATGTAGATGTGCAGTTAGATTTGCCGCAGCTAAAAATGCAAGTTGACCGCCCGCGAGCCGCCGCGCTGGGTTTAAATGCAAACGAGATTGCGACAGCAGTATCGCTCTATGCGGGCGGCATTAATATAGCCACCTACAATGATACTACCAGCGATGGCCAGCGCTATGATATTCGCTTAAAAGCGGGTGATGATGTACTAAAAACAGCGGCCGATTTAAGCAAAATCTACTTGCGTAGCAGTAGCGGCGAATTGATACGCTTGGATGCCGTGGCCAGCTTTAAAACAGAACTAGGCGCGGCAGTGATAGGCCGTTACGACTTACAATATGCGGTCAATTTTTACGCTAACCCAACTCTGCCATTGGGTGAGGCGGTAGATCTTGTGAATAAAGTAGCAGCAGAAATTGTGCCGCCAACTTACACGCTCAAATATACTGGGCAAGCGGAAGAACTGAGCAAAACCATAAAAAACTTACAATTTGTATTTCTGCTCGCATTCACGCTGCTTTACATGGTACTGGCCAGCCAATTTAACTCATTTGTGCAGCCACTGATTATTATGCTGGCACAGCCTCTAGCCATCATTGGCGGGTTGATTGCATTGCTTATTTCTGGTGATACCCTGAACATATTCTCGATGATTGGGCTGGTGTTGCTGATAGGCTTGGTGGCAAAAAACTCAATCCTACTGATTGATTTAACCAACCAATTAAGGGACAAGGGTGCCAGTATTGATGCTGCGTTAAGAGAGGCTTGCCCAGTCAGATTACGCCCAGTGGTGATGACTTCATTAACGATTATTTTAGCACTGTTACCCGCTGCCATTGGCTTAGGTGCCGGCTCCGAAACCAATAAGCCGCTGTCAGTCGCCATCATTGGCGGCATGATTTCTTCTACCTTGCTTACTTTAGTAGTAGTACCCGCCGCCTACTCGCTGGTAATGAATGGCATAGAGAATTTTCATGCCAAGAGGTTATTAAAACACACTAACAAAGCGGCTTAAGCTGGCATATTCTGATTTTTTTAAGGCTAAATAACCAGCTTTGCTAAATACTGCAAATTCAAACCTTCTACTTTTGGTTGCCACAAATCTGATTTAACAGGAAACTCTGCGAACTCTCCCGTACGCTTATAGCCAAGACGCTCGTAAAAGGCAATCAGCTCATGCCGAATGGAAATGACGGCCATGTGAAAACCCACTACGCGCCACTCTCTTAGTGTCATGGCCTCAGCGGCTTTTATCATTTTTTTACCATAGCCCTTGTTTTGCAGGCTAGGTTTCACGGCGATCATACCAAAGTGCACCGTATCTTTAAAGGCCAACTCTTGCCACTCGCAACAAATCGTAGCCACAATTTCATCCTTTAGCACGCCGATTAAAACAAAGGCATTGTCACGTTTGATGATGTTGGCAATTTCTGCCGTGGTGGTGCGCAAGCCTTCTAAAATATCGGCTTCTGTCGTCCAACCTTTGCGGCTGGTTTCACCACGATAAGCCGCATTCACCAGTTTTGCAACGGCTTCGGCATCTACCAGTTCGGCCTTATAAAAATTGAGCATGGTGTTGATTAAGCATAGGATTAATTAGGCTAGGTAAAGCAGTTAAGAAAGTGTTGGATTAACTTTTATCCACGAGCTTTTGCACCACTAAACTACCAATCATGTCGCCCTGCACATTGACCGTGGTTCTTAGCGTATCCAGCAATCGATCAATCGGCAACAAAATAGCAATCGCCTCGGCAGGCAAGCCCACACTTTGCAGCACCATGACCATCGTCACCATGCCCGCACTGGGAATGCCAGGCGCGCCAACGGCAGCAATCATAGCAGTGACGAATACAATCATCTGCTGGGTTAAATTAAGGTCGATACCAACCAAATTGGCAATAAATAGGGCAGCCGCAGCTTCATACAATGCAGTGCCGTCCATATTAATAGTGGCGCCCAACGGCACTACAAAGCCCGCGATCTCTGGTTTTACATGCAAATGTTGAATTGTGCAGCGCATGGTGACAGGTAATGTGGCGCTGCTAGAACTGGTGGCGAATGCGGTGACTATCGATTCGCGTGCGCCACGCCAAAACCATAACGGCGTTTTGCCAGTGATTAGGTACAATAACAAAGGTAATATGACAATGCCATGCAATAACAAAGTACCGATCACCACTGTCATAAATTTGGCCATGGTGCCCAGCATGGCAGTATCCTGCGTGGCAACCAGCTTAATCAACAGCGCGGCGATCCCAAACGGTGCTAACACCATCACCCAACTGACAATGCGCATGGTGATTTCGAGACCTTCTTGCAACAGCGCCAGAATATTTTTATAGCGCTCACCCCCCATCACCAGTGCAATCCCCAAAATCAGCGCAAAAATCACCACTGCCAGCACGTTACCATTAGCCAAGGCTTGGAACGGATTCATAAAAAGACCGTGTAAAAACTGTGCAAAAAATTCGGGTAACGGCAACTGCTGGGTTTTGAATTCTCCCATGGCATCGGCAAACATAGCGATTTGCATGCCTGCGCCTGGCTTAAAATAATTGCTGGCGACCAAGCCTAAAGCAACAGCAATCGTGGTTGTGAGGGTAAAAAACACTAAAGTAGTTATCCACACTCTGTGCATCTGTTGATGTTGGCGCAAGTTGGCAATGCCCACTGCAATACTGCAAAATACCAGCGGAATTAAAATCATTTTGAGTAAATCAATAAACAGTGTGCCAA
>JAKFEP010000115.1:0-7360 GCA_036675645.1 Methylotenera sp.
AGGGTGCCAAAGCCACCAGGCATGACCACATATGCGCTGGCATATTTTACAAACATCACCTTACGCATATAAAAATGTTGGAAATTCATAGTGATATCTTGGTAGCTGTTACCGCTTTGCTCATGTGGCAGCTCAATATTTAAGCCTATGCTAGGTGATTTTCCTACAAAAGCGCCTTTATTCGCGGCCTCCATAATGCCGGGACCGCCGCCAGATATAACGCTGAAACCCGCATCTGAAAGCAGGCAGGCGATTTTTTCAGTCAGCGCATAATCAGCGTGACTGACCGAGGTGCGAGCACTGCCAAAGATGGATACGGCAGGCGTAATTTCCTTTAACTTCTCGGTGGCACTCACAAATTCTGCCATAATCTCAAATGCATGCCATGCCTCATGGCTTTCCGAGCTATTCAGCATTTCTGGCGTGATTAATTTTGGTAGTTTTTTTGTCATTTTTTATTTCCTTTGCTGCAAGAATTCTTGCATTACATTGATTCTATCATTGCGCCGAAAATTCAACGTTTTAACAGAGGCTAGGCGCAAAATAATTTCATGAGCACAACATATGTTTTATTATGTAAGCGAAATAAAAACCTTGCCTTAAAATAGCGCCCGACAAACATTGGATTGTTAAATGAAGACTTTATTATTAGTTGATGGCTCGTCTTATCTCTATCGTGCTTTTCATGCCTTGCCAGATTTGCGCAATAGCGTCAATGAACCGACTGGTGCCATTCGCGGCGTGCTCAGCATGTTACGCAAATTGCACAAAGATTACCCTGCAGATTATAGCGCATGTATTTTTGACGCCAAAGGTAAAACCTTCCGCGATGATATTTACCCGGCATATAAAGCGAATCGCGCCAGCATGCCAGATGATTTACGCAGCCAGGTTGAACCGCTGCTAGAAGCGATTAAAGCCATGGGCTGGCCGTTATTGGTGGTGGATGGCGTAGAAGCAGATGATGTGATTGGTTGCCTAGCCCAACAAGCAACAAAACAAGGGGTGCGCGTCATTATTTCCACTGGCGACAAAGATATGTCTCAATTAGTCAATGAGCATGTCACTGTCATCAACACTATGCCAAACGCTTTTAGAAAAGGCGATGAGGTTCTGGATATTGCAGGCGTTGAAGCCAAATTCGGGCTTAAGCCAACACTGATCGTTGACTATTTAACCCTGATTGGCGACACCGTTGATAACGTACCGGGTGTAGAAAAAGTGGGGCCTAAAACTGCGGTTAAATGGCTACAGGAATATGGTTCGCTAGACAATATTATTGCCAATGCAGATAAGTTTACTGGCGTGGTCGGCGAAAATCTGCGTAAAGCCTTAGATTGGCTACCGACTGGCCGTGAGCTGATTACGATTAAATGTGATTTAGACAAGTTTGCAGGTATGCCAGAAAGTTTTATACCCTTGCAATTACAAGCGCAAGACACAGCTAAACTTTCAGAAATCTATGCACGCTTTGAGTTTAAAACCTGGCAGCGTGAGCTAGGTCAGCCAGCTGAGACAAGCCAAGCACAGAAAGCTGTGAGCACATCACAACATGGTGACTTATTCGGTGATGTTTCATCTAGCCCTACTCCAAACCAGCCAGCAAACTCACTTCCAAATGTACGAACAGCCATTAGCTACGAACCCAATTCCAGCCGCAACTTTGAAACCATTTTAAGTAACGAACAACTAGACGCTTGGCTGGCAAAGTTAAATCAAGCAGAACTGGTATGTTTTGACACCGAAACTACTTCGCTCGACCCGATGACGGCCAAAATTGTTGGCATGTCGTTTTCTGTTGAAGCTGGTAGCGCCGCATACTTACCGCTTAAGCACGACTATTTTGATGCCCCAGACCAGCTTGATTTTGCTGAGACATTAGCCAAAATAAAACCGATACTAGAAAACGAGCGCATCAAAAAAGTTGGCCAAAATTTAAAATACGACCAACATGTACTCGCCAACCACGGCTTAACGCTCAACGGCATCACCCACGACACCATGCTGCAATCTTATGTGTTTGAATCGCACAAAACGCATGGCATGGATGCGTTGGCAGAGCGACATTTGGGTTTAAGCACCATCCACTTTGAAGACGTAGCAGGCAAAGGCGCCAAGCAAGTTGGCTTTAACCAAGTGACGGTAGAAGTGGCGGCTGAGTATGCAGCAGAAGATGCCGATATTACCCTGCAATTACACTTGGCAATGTACCCGCAAATTGCGCATGACGAAAAACTTAATTTTATTTACAGCCAAATTGAAATGCCCAGCTCAGGCTGTTTATTCACCATTGAGCGCAATGGCGTGTTGATTGATGCTGAAATGTTAAGAGCGCAAAGCAACGAGATTGGCCTGAAATTAATCGCATTGGAAAACCAAGCCTACGAGCTGGCTGGTCAGCCATTCAACTTGGCTTCACCCAAGCAATTACAGGAAATCTTGTTCGATAAACTTGGTATCAAACCCACCAAGAAAACGCCAAGCGGTACGCCCTCTACAGACGAAGATGTGCTGCAAGAGCTGGCGTTAGACCATCCGTTGCCCAAGGTGTTATTGGAGTATCGTGGCTTGGCAAAACTTAAATCCACTTACACCGACAAACTGCCAAAAATGATCAATGCCACCACAGGCCGCGTGCACACCAGCTATAACCAAGCCGTGGCGATTACCGGCAGATTGGCTAGCAGTGACCCTAACTTGCAGAATATTCCTGTCAGAAGTTTAGAGGGACGCCGCATTCGCGAAGCGTTTGTTGCGCCACAAGGTAGTCACATTGTCTCTGCCGACTATTCGCAGATTGAGCTGCGCATCATGGCGCATTTATCCCAAGATGCCGGAATGCTGCAAGCGTTTGCCAATAATGAGGATATCCATCGCCATACCGCAGCTGAAGTGTTTGGTGTTGAACGTGATGCTGTCGATAGTGAACAACGCAGATATGCAAAAGTGATTAACTTCGGCCTCATTTACGGCATGAGTGCATTTGGCTTGGCGCAAAACCTCAACATTGAGCGTAGCGCAGCTGCTAGCTATATCGAACGTTACTTTGCGCGCTATCCTGGCGTAAAAGCCTACATGCAGAACACGCGCGAAGAAGCCAAACAAAAAGGCTACGTCGAAACCTATTTTGGACGGCGTCTATGGGTGCCAGAAATCAATAGCGCAAACGGCATGCGCCGCGCTGGTGCAGAACGCGCCGCCATTAACGCCCCCATGCAAGGCACCGCCGCAGACTTGATTAAACTCGCCATGATTGCCGTAGCCAACTGGTTGGCGACAGAAAAGTTAAGTGGTGAAAGCTTAAAAAGCAAACTGATTATGCAAGTGCATGATGAACTGGTGCTAGAAGTGCCTGATAATGAACTTGAATTAGTCAAAGCCACTTTACCCACACTCATGCAAAATGTCGCAAAATTATCTGTGCCGTTATTGGCAGAAGTAGGTGTAGGCAGCAACTGGGAAAGCGCGCATTAATTAGTTTCTAAGGAATCAAATTTATGAAAATAATGGCTGTTTTTACTTCAGTTGGAAATTACGAAGAAGCTAAATTAATTGCGAAGACTGTCGTCGATAAAAAATTAGCTGCCTGTTCCCAGATATCAGAGATTGAAAGTTTTTATCACTGGAATGGGGAAGTACAAAACGAAAAAGAGTACAGAATACTTTTTAAAGCAGATGCCCAAAGTTACAATGCCATCGAAAATTTAATCAAAAAAATGCATAGCTACGATTTACCTGCAATCCATGGAATTCTAATAGATGAGATTTCACAGCCATATCAAGCATGGGTGATTGAAAACTCAAAACATGAGCTGTAGATTTTAATGACGCACATTCCTAATTTCGGCATCTACATCATTGGCGATGAAATTCTCTCTGGTAAGCGGCAAGATGGGCATTTAAGCAAGGCTATTGAACTACTATCTGCGCGCGGTTTAGCTTTAAGTTGGGCACAATATTTAGGTGATGACCCAGAGCGAATCACCACTGCGCTCAAAACCAGCTTTGCAAAAAGCGATATTGTATTTAGCTTTGGCGGCATTGGCGCCACACCAGACGATTACACTCGGCAATGTGCTGCAGATGCGTTAAATGTGCCCATTGAACGCCACACCGGCGCCGTGGCAGAAATTGTGGCGCAATTTGGCGAGGGCGCTTACCCCAAAAGAGTGTTCATGGCCGATTTCCCACAAGGCGCAGCCTTAATCCCTAACCCAGTGAATCGGGTGGCGGGTTTTTCCGTGGGCTTTCCAGACCAAAAGCAGAACCATCATTTCCTGCCGGGCTTTCCTGCCATGGCGCACCCGATGATGGAGTGGGTGCTGGATACGCATTACGCGCACTTATTTCACCAAACTAAATATTTGGAGCAATCGATTATTGTGGCAGACGGTATTGAAAGCCAGCTGATTGATTTGATGGATGAAACGCTGCAAAAATATCCAGAAATTAAAATATTTAGCCTACCAAAACTTAAGCCCGATAGACAAATTGAGCTGGGTGCAAAAGGCGCACCAGAACAAGTGAAGCTTGCCATGCAAGATTTAAAAGTGGGCGTAAGCAACATTGGTTTTGCTTGGCAAGATTTTAAAGCCGATGATTTGTAGAGAAGAATGCGGCGCCTGTTGCATCGCGCCGAGTATTAACAGCCCGATACCCGGCATGCCAAACGGCAAACCAGCTGGCATGCGTTGTATACAACTAGATGCGCAAAACCGCTGCAAAATATTCGGCCAGCCTGAACGCCCTAGGTTTTGCGCCAGCTTACAACCCAGCATTGAGATGTGTAACGACACCCGCGAACAAGCCATGATTTGGTTAGTTAATTTAGAACAATTGACCAAGCCTAGTTAATTAGAATTAAGCCTTTAACTTAATTTTTTTGAATGAAAAATTAAACAATTTATACTATTAAGTCACTCCAATTGCGTATAAAATAAGCAACTTTCCGCAATACAATACTGGCATTAAAAATAGCGCATGCAAATCGGCAATCACATTTTAAAAAATAACCTTGTCGTCGCACCCATGGCGGGTGTGACAGACAGGCCTTTCCGTCAGCTTTGTAAAAAGTTGGGCGCAGGGTTAGCGGTTTCTGAAATGGTGACTTCGAACTCATTGCTTTATGGCAGCGAAAAAACACGCCGCCGTGCGAATCATGAGGGCGAAGTAGACCCCATCTCAGTGCAAATTGCGGGCGCTGATCCAAAAATGATGGCAGAAGCTGCACGTTATAACGTGGATAACGGCGCGCAGATTATCGACATTAACATGGGTTGCCCAGCCAAAAAAATCTGTAATGTGATGGCAGGCTCGGCGCTGCTAAAAGATGAGCCGCTGGTTTCACAAATTTTAAAGGCCGTCGTGGGCGCAGTGGATGTGCCCGTGACACTGAAAATTCGCACAGGCTGGGATAAAAATAATCGCAACGCGGTCATGATTGCAAAAATGGCGGAAGACATTGGCGTGCAGGCGCTTGCCATGCATGGCCGCACCCGCGCTTGTTTGTATATGGGCGATGCGGAATACGATACGATTGCGGCGGTTAAACAAGCGGTGAATATTCCACTGATTGCCAATGGCGACATCACCACCCCTGAAAAAGCCAAATATGTGCTGGATTACACTGGTGCAGATGCCGTGATGATAGGCCGTGCCGCACAAGGACGGCCTTGGATTTTCCGTGAGATTGAACATTACCTCAAAACTGGCACGCATTTATTGCCGCCCACCGTGGAAGAAATTCACACCGTGATGTTGGAGCATATCAACGATTTATATGGTTTTTATGGTGAACTTGCAGGCATGCGTGTGGCGCGCAAGCATATTTCCTGGTACACCAAGGGCTTAGCCGGCTCCGCCAATTTCCGCCACAATATGAACACGCTACAAACCATCGAACTGCAACAACAGGCCATTAACGACTTTTTTGCTGAACTTAAAACTAAGAATGAACGCTTGGTTTATGTTGAAAATCATGCAGAAGAAATTATGGACGTAGAGCCTGAGGCGCTTGCCGCTTGACAGCGGCAGATAGATAGATCGCATAGAAAATATGGCAACCGAACTCGCAGACTGTGTTAAAAAATCGCTTGATGAATACTTCAAGCATTTAGACGGTCAGCCGCCACACGCCATTTACGACATGGTGCTGGGCTGCATCGAAAAACCACTGCTGGAATACATATTGCATAAAGTAGGCGGCAATCAGTCAAAAGCGGCTGAAATGCTTGGCCTCAACCGTAACACCCTGCGCAAAAAAATGGCGCAATACAACCTTCAGTAACATTCAATCATTTTTTAAGAGTTTTACATGGCCGTCATCAAAAGAGCACTCATTAGCGTATCAGACAAAACAGGCATTATCGAACTTGCCGCTGCGCTGGTTAAATTAAACGTAGAGATTTTATCTACTGGCGGCACCGCTAAACTATTTCGCGACAACAACATTCCAGTGATTGAAGTGAGCGACTATACCGGCTTCCCAGAAATGCTGGATGGTCGCGTAAAAACGCTGCACCCCAAAGTACATGGTGGATTATTGGGCCGTCGTGATTTACCCGAACACGTAGCCGCCATGCAAACGCAAGGCATTCCAAATATTGATTTGCTTGTGGTTAATTTGTACCCGTTTGAAGCCACTATTGCCAAAGCTGACTGCACACTGGAAGATGCGATTGAAAACATCGACATTGGCGGCCCAGCCATGGTGCGTAGCGCCGCCAAAAACTGGAAAGATGTAGCGGTGCTGACAGACGCCAGCCAATACGAGGAATTTTTGACTGAGCTGCAAACCAGCCTTCCATCTAAACCACTGGGCTCAGCTTCCAGTGCTACGCATTTTAAGTTATCAGTAGCTGCCTTTAACCGCATTAGTAATTATGATGGTGCCATTAGCGATTATTTAAGCAGCCTGAATGTTGACGGCAGCCGCAAAGCCTTCCCTGACCAAACCAATGGCCGTTTTGTAAAAATGCAAGATTTACGCTATGGCGAAAACCCGCACCAACAAGCCGCGTTTTATCGCGACCTCTACCCTGCTCCAGGCAGTTTGGTAACCGCCGAGCAGTTACAAGGTAAAGAGCTAAGCTACAACAATATTGCCGATGCGGATGCCGCTTGGGAAACAGTCAAGTCATTTACAAGCACTGCTTGTGTCATCGTCAAACACGCCAATCCCTGCGGTGTCGCGCTGGGTAAAGATGCGCTCGAAGCATACAACAAAGCCTTTAAAACTGACCCTACCTCTGCTTTTGGTGGCATTATCGCTTTTAACACAGTCGTGGATAAAGCAACGGCAGAGGCTGTCAGCAAACAGTTTGTAGAAGTATTGATTGCCCCTGAATACACCGCTGATGCA
>JAKFEP010000042.1:0-7313 GCA_036675645.1 Methylotenera sp.
TATGTACTTGGTGCGTACTACCAGATAATTGTTTCAGCATATTAAACGCATCCAAATCGTGTACTGGTTTACCTAAAATCTGCAAACCTAACGCAACCGTCGTATCTGCGGCCAATATCGGCAGATCAATGTCTGGTAAGTTAAAGTCTTGCGAATCCTGATGAGTTAATTTATGCACAATGGCCTGCGCTTTTTGTGCGGCTAAACGTAGTACATAATCGCTGGGCGATTCATCTTGCAAAGCAGTTTCATCAATATCAGCAGGCATGACTAAGCAAGCAATGCCAATCTGTTTTAACAGTGCCACGCGGTGGGGGCTTTGTGAGGCCAAAATAATTTTTGTGTGCATAGCTATACTTTAATTTAAACTAACCATTTACATAAACAAGCCACCGAAATGACAGATTGGGCATACCTACTGAAAACCACCATCGCCTTACTAGCGATTGTTAACCCCATTGGCATCATCCCTATTTTTATTAGTGCAACCGATGGCTGGCGCAAACAAGACCGCGCTAAAACTGCACGCACAGTCTCTATCACAGTATTTATTGTACTCACCATTTCAGCTTTTATTGGCGATACTGTTTTAAAAATTTTCGGCATCAGCATTCCGTCTTTTCAAGTAGGCGGCGGTATTCTACTGATGTTAATTGCCATTAGTATGATGCATGGCAAACAAAGCGGTGCCAAACAAACTGCAGAAGAAGCGCAAAGCTTATCAGACCGCGAAGTCATCGCAATTGTACCGTTAAGCATTCCGCTGTTGGCAGGGCCAGGCGCCATTTCAAGCATGATTTTAAGTGCTCAACAGCAACCAACTTTTTTTGAGCATTTTGTACTTGCGGTTCCTGTATTTATTGTGGCGCTTTTAATTTGGGCGATTTTGCAATTAGCAGACGCAATATCCGAACGTTTAGGTTCGATTGGCATTAATATTGTAACGCGCCTGATGGGCTTAATATTGGCTGCCATGGCTGTAGAGTTTATCGCCCATGGTTTAATGGGTTTGTTTCCGCAACTAGCTAGATAGCTGTAAAATATAGGCTGTTCAATAATTAAGTACTGCCTTGAAAAAACCACAATTTAAACCTAACACCACTGTCGCTGCCATCATTGAGCAAAACGGTAAATTCTTACTCGTAGAAGAACAGACCGATCGCGGCAACCGTTATAACCAGCCAGCTGGCCATTTAGAAGACGGCGAAAGCTTGATTCATGCAGTCATACGCGAAACCATGGAAGAAACCGCTTACGAATTTACCCCGGAATTTTTACTGGGCATTTACCACTGGAAGCACTCACATAACGACACCACTTACTTGCGTTTTTCCTTTATTGGCAAGGTTGGTGCACACTATCCTATGCAACCACTGGATGATGGCATCGTGCAAGCGGTGTGGATGGATATAGACGAAATGCGTCACAAAGCCAATTTAATGCGCAGCCCGCAAGTACTCACGTGTGTAGAAGACTATCTAGCAGGAAAGCGTTATCCGCTGCAAGTGGTGACTCACTTATGACCAAAAAAAGAGTGGTTGTCGGGTTGTCAGGCGGCGTAGACTCCAGCGTCACTGCACTACTATTAAAGCAGCAAGGGTATGACGTGGTTGGCCTGTTCATGAAAAACTGGGAAGATGACGACGATGATGAATATTGCTCATCCAAGCAAGATTTAATCGACGCAGTATCGGTGGCCGACAAAATCGGCATCGATATTGAAGCGGTGAATTTCAGCAAAGAATATAAAGACCGCGTATTTGCCAACTTTTTGAGCGAATATGAGGCTGGTCGCACCCCCAATCCGGACATTCTGTGCAATGCCGAAATTAAATTTAAAGCGTTTTTAGATCATGCAATGAATCTGGGTGCCGATTTAATCGCGACCGGACATTACGCGCAGGTGCGTGAAAACCCTCTGAAACCCGGCTCATTTCAGTTGATGAAAGCCGATGATGGTAGCAAAGACCAAAGTTACTTTCTGTATCGCCTGAACCAAGCACAACTTTCTAAAACGCTGTTTCCTTTAGGCAAACATTTAAAAACCGAAGTCCGTGAAATCGCCCGTCAGGCTGGGCTGATTAATGCCGAGAAAAAAGATTCTACAGGAATTTGTTTTATTGGCGAGCGGCCGTTTCAAGAATTTTTGGCGCGCTATCTGCCCAAAAAACCGGGTGATATTAAGAATGCTGAAGGCAAATTAGTCGGTCAACATGATGGTTTAATGTATTACACCCTCGGGCAACGACAAGGCTTAAAAATTGGCGGCAGCCGTGATAGCAACGGCGAGCCATGGTTTGTGGCTGCTAAAGATATGCAGAAAAATGAGCTGATTGTCGTGCAAGGCCATGATCATGCGCTGCTACAAAGTGATGGCTTGATTGCTAGTCAATTAACATGGATAGAGGATGAGGACCCCAAAACTAACTGGGTATATGCCGCTAAAACACGTTATCGCCAGCCCGATGCTCCATGTGAAATTGATGCATTGGATAAAGAAAATATCACGGTAAAATTTGGCCAAAAACAATGGGCCGTTACGGCTGGGCAAAGTGCAGTGGTTTACGAAAGCAATGTATGCTTGGGTGGTGGTATCATCACCGCTGCTATCTTGTAGAATTTACCCATGTTATTTGATAATCACTTAATTTAAATCTAATATTAAGCACTATAATTCCTTAGATTAAAATTATTCGGTCGATGAGGTGGATATGGCTTACGTCTTTAAAAATACACAGGGCATCATCGTAGCTGCAAGCGCAATGGATAATTTTGGCGAAGGTTGGACTTTTGTTGAAGACAATTCCAAAGAGTATCTTGAGTTTCTTGAAAATTCATTGGCTAAAATAACGCCTTTTCGTGAAAGCGATATTCAACTGGCACGTGTATTAGAGGATCTGATCTCGCTACTCATTAAGCGTAACATAATTCTATTTACCGATTTCCCTGCAGCTGCCCAAAAACGTTTAAATGATAGGGAAGGTATGCGCCGAAAAACGCAATTACCTGGACTTGTGGATGAAAATATCAATAATATTTAGATAGAAGCAACAAACTGCTTGATAAATATTAATACTAAAAAATATTAACCATGTTGTACTACTTAAAAAAACTGCGTGGCAAAGGCCTGAAAACTAGGCTGCTAAACCCTATAGATGCGTTCTATGACCTAATTCTTGGCGTAAATACGTTCGCCATCAAAAAATATTCTGGGGGGATGGAAGAATCTACCTGGAAATCCGATTACGTGCCCACCAGCTATAAAGATATTTTCACTTTGCTCAAGCATGCCAAACTGGATAAAAACAGCATGCTTATCGACTTTGGTTGTGGTTCAGGCAGGGTGGTATTTGCAGCCGCGCATTTAAATGCCAGGCATAGTATTGGTGTCGAATTCGATCAGGGCTTATTTCTCGCGGCTGAATCCAATAAAGCGAATGCTAAGCTTAAAAATAAGGTTGAATTTTTTAATCAAGACGCCGCAACCTTTACCATTCCCAACGAAGCAAATATCTTCTTCTTTTTCAACCCCTTTGGCTTTGGAACAATGTCTGAAGTGATCAAGAAGATTGAACAGTCGATACAGGACTCGCCTCGTAAGATAGTGATTATTTACTCTAACCCATTGTTTCAAGATGCCTTAAAAATATCCACTGTGCTTAAATTAACACATGAGTGGCCAACAGGAAAAACACAATATCCAGCCCAGTTTTGGACTAATTAACTCACCATAAACTAACTCACCACGGGCATCGTCAGTTTAAAGCTTGGCCGTTTTACCAGCAGGCTATAATGCCTAGCCAGATTCACGTATTTGTCCTGCCAATTCAAGTGTTTGTAGCGCAAATCCAGATAACCTAAAGTGCAGCCAAGCGCGATGTCTGCCAAGCTAAAAGTTTCGTTTACACACCATTTTTTCTTGGTGATATCCAAATTAAGCACTTCAAGCCCTCGTGTGACTTTGTCTAATTGTTTGTCGATATTAGCTTGCGATTGTTGCTCAATTGGTTTGCGCCCTTCTAGCATGGCGCTTACAGCGGCATCACAAACGCCGTCTGCGAGCGCCTCCCAGCGACGCACCCAAATTTTACTGCTATTATCTGTAGGAATTAAATGTGTGCCCGGCGCATGATTATCTAGATACTCCACAATCACACGCGAATCGTACACACTGTCACCGTCAGCCAAAACCAGCACGGGCACTTTGCCGAGTGGGTTGTGGTTTTTAACGATGCAATCCGGATCAGACAACACCACTTCTTGCAACTCCAGTTCGATATGCTTTTCTAATGCCACAATACGTACTTTGCGCGCATAGGGACTATTTAATGTATACAACAGCTTCATGATTATTCGCTCTTTCTAATGGTTCAACTGCATTATAATAGAATTATGAAGTCATCAACATCTGTGCCTTTATTTACCCAAGCCTATCCACGCGGCTCGCAGGCGTTTGCAGATTTAGTACAGCACAACGTGCAGCTCGCACTAGCAGAAGATATCGGCAGTAGCGATATCACGGCATCGCTCATCCCCGCTACACTGCAAGCAAACACCAGCATTATTTCACGTGAAATCGCTATCATCTGCGGCTTAGATTGGGTGAATGCCTGCTTTCAGCAGCTGGATAAAAATATCCAGATTAAATGGCATGTGAACGATGGCGACAAAGTGATGCCCAACCAACTGCTGTGTGAATGTGCCGGAAATGCACGCGCATTGTTGTCGGCCGAACGTTGCGCCTTAAATTTCTTGCAAACTTTATCTGCGGTCGCCACGCAAACACGCGAATATGTGGATGCGGTTGCAGGGCTAGGTACACAAATTCTGGATACGCGTAAAACCCTGCCAGGCTTGCGATTAGCCCAAAAGTACGCAGTGACCGTAGGTGGAGGCACTAATCAGCGCCTGGCGCTGTATGATGGGATTCTTATCAAGGAGAATCATATCACTGCCGCAGGCGGTATTGCCGCAGCCCTAAAACAAGCAGCAAATCTCAGCCAAGGCATCAGCATACAAATTGAGGTAGAAAATCTGGATGAATTACAGCAAGCACTCGCTGCAAACGCCAGCAATATTTTGCTGGATAATTTCACTCACGCTGAAATGCGTGAGGCAGTCAAATTGAGCAATGGCCGTGCACTGCTAGAGGCTTCGGGTAACGTCGATTTGAGCACAGTCCGCGATATTGCTACCACTGGCGTGGATCGTATTTCGATAGGCGCGCTCACCAAAAATATTCGCGCCATAGATTTATCAATGCGTATAAAATAGCCGTTAATCACACTAAAAAGAGCTTATTAATGAGCAAAGCCTCGACTACCATAGCACCAAAATCCAAACTCAATTTGGGCGATGTGCTACGCATGCTGGTAAACGATGGGCGTTTAGATAAATCACAGGCCGAAAAACTGTACAAAGACCGCAGGTTAGACGGCTCTAAACTTCACCCGGTTGTTGTTATTGGCGAGCAAAAATGGAAAGATTTAAGGCCGCCGCATAAAACCTTAAATGCTGACTATTTGTCGCGTTGGTTGGCAACACAAGTGGAACTGGATTTTTATCACATTGACCCGCTCAAATTAGACTTTACCACCGCTGCACAGATGGTTTCTAAGGCTTATGCCGAACGGCTAAAAATTATGCCCATCGCCATTAAGGGTGATGAAGCCACAATTGCGACTGCAGAGCCTTTTCAAATCGACTGGATACCTGATTTAGAACGCATTTTGGGCATGAGAATCAAATTGGTATTTGCAAACCCAGTTGAAATTAGCCGCTATTTGCCAGAGATTTACAGCCTTGCGCACTCAATTAGCTCCGCCAACACAGCTAAAGCTGGGCAAATTGTCGGCGTGCAAAATTTTGAGCAATTGATTGAACTGGGCAAAGATAAAAACCTAGATGCCAATGAGCAGCATGTGGTGAATATTGTAGACTGGTTACTCAAATATGCGTTTGAACAACGCGCCAGTGATATCCATTTAGAGCCGCGCCGAAACACCGGCATGATGCGCTTTCGCATCGATGGTGTATTGCACCAAGTGTATCAATTGCCAAGCAATATTATGAACGCCATTACCAGCCGCATCAAACTATTGGGGCGCATGGATATGGTGGAAAAACGCCGCCCGCAAGATGGTCGGATTAAAACACTGAGTAACGATGGCACCGAAGTTGAACTGCGTTTATCCACTATGCCGACAGCGTTTGGTGAGAAATTGGTGATGCGGATTTTTACGCCTGATGTGATTGTGCAGGATTTTGTGCAGCTAGGCTTCTCGAAAAAACAGGCAGATCTATGGGCGCAGTGGACGTCTGCACCTAACGGCATTATTTTGGTGACGGGGCCGACTGGCTCGGGTAAGACAACCACGCTATATTCCACGCTTAAGCAACTCGCCACGCCAGAAGTCAATGTGAGCACGGTGGAAGACCCGATTGAAATGGTAGAGCCTGCATTTAACCAAATGCAAGTCACCACAAACATTGGCCTCACCTTCGCTGATGGCATTCGCACATTGATGCGGCAAGACCCAGACATTATTATGGTAGGCGAGATTCGTGATATTGAAACGGCTGATATGGCAATTCAAGCAGCGCTTACTGGCCATCTGGTGCTTTCTACGCTACACACCAATGATTCACCTTCTGCCGTCACTCGCTTACTCGATTTAGGTGTGCCTGCGTACCTAATTCATTCATCGGTATTAGGCATTATGGCGCAACGCTTGGTACGTACCCTCTGTGTTTCATGTAAAGTGCCGCATGAAATCACCGATGCAGAGTGGGCATCCATCACCCACCCATTTAAAGCCAAAAAGCCTGATACGGTCATGAAAGCCGTTGGTTGCGTTGATTGCCGAAACACCGGCTACAGAGGTCGCAGTGGTATTTACGAGATGCTGACCATTACACCAAAATTACGCAAACTGATTACACCAAACGCGGATTTAAGCCAGCTAAAACTGTTAGCCTACCAAGAGGGTATGCAACCGCTGATGGTGAATGGCGCAGAAAAAGTCGCTGCCGGCACGACTACGATTGAAGAGCTACTCAAAGTAGCACCGCCGTTAGATCAATAGTTAGGCTCAATTTAGTTTCAATAATAAAAGCTATAAAAAATCGTTAATTACATTTAGCATGCAACCCTTATGGATATTGGCTTTCAGAACATATTATTTAAGAAATACTGAATAAAATTTAAATTGATTGCATAGTAAACAACAAGGCCAAACCCATAGAGCCAGTCATTAAGCCCGCCATCACCAAACGCGATTTACGCATTTTTGTCCACAACAGCACGCCAGTAA
>JAKFEP010000117.1:0-7021 GCA_036675645.1 Methylotenera sp.
ATTGGTCGGAACGGCAGGATTTGAACCTGCGACCCCTTGTCCCCCAGACAAGTACGCTACCAGGCTGCGCTACGCCCCGAACCGCATCGCTATTAAACGACGAGGCACTATTATAAATGAAAAGCGCCTAGTCAGATTAGGCTAGGCGCATTAAAAATCGATTATTTAATGTAGGTTGGTGCTGCAACTAAGCGCGCAGCAATTGAATGACTTCACGAAGTTCAGCTTTAAACTGCACAAAATCAAATATATTGTTTGGTGTTGAAGAAGATACCACATTTGCTGCTTGAGCATTACCTGCTGCTATAGGAGTTAGATCAATCGACTCTTCTGCGCCATCTAAACGATTGCGTGCTCCGCTAATGGTAAAGCCCTGCTCATATAACAGTTCACGAATTTTACGGATTAACAATACTTCATGGTGTTGGTAATAGCGGCGATTGCCACGACGCTTAACAGGTTTGAGTTGGGTAAACTCTTGCTCCCAATAGCGCAATACATGTGGTTTTACACCGCATAGCTCACTCACCTCACCAATGGTAAAATACCGCTTAGCGGGAATGGGTGGTAATGCAACTTTAGCAGATGGGTCTAGCATATAGTTTATCTAATGCACGTTCCTATTAAGCGTAATGCTCTTCAACTTTGCTCTTTAATTTCTGGCTCGCATGAAAAGTGACGACACGCCGTGCAGAAATAGGGATTTCTTCCCCGGTTTTTGGATTACGGCCTGGACGCTCTGATTTCTTACGCAACTCAAAATTGCCAAAACCTGATAACTTCACGCTATCGCCCGTTTCCAATGCACTGCGTACTTCCTCAAAAAATGCTTCTACCATATCTTTCGCTTCGCGCTTATTTAAGCCAACTTGCTCAAATAATAAGTCGGCCAAATCAGCTTTTGTCAATGTCATGCAAATCCCCTGAGCTATTTCTTATATTCAATTTATTGCTTAGTTTTTATTACTAGTTTCGTAACGATGCGCCGAAGTTTTTTTCGAGTAATTTAAGCAGCTCGGCGATGACTGCATCCACTTCTGTATCCAACAGCGTTTTGTGAGTATCTTGCATAAGTACAAGAAATGCAAGGCTTTTTTTGTTTTCAGCGATGCCTTTCCCCTGATAAACATCAAACAATTGTAGTTCTTGCAACAAGTTAATTTTAGCCGCATATACTGCATTTACAATAGCCTGAACAGGCAAATCAGCGTCTACTACCACCGCAATATCGCGCCGTACTGGTAAAAATTTAGACACTTCCTGATATGCTGCCACTTGTGTTTGCAGCAAATCATCCAGCGCCAGTTCAAACATAATGGTGTTTTTAGTTAACGCGTATTGCTGCTGCCATTTTGGATGTAACTTACCCAACCAGCCAATGGCCTTGCCGCGTAAATAAACGCGTGCCGTCTGTCCTGGGTGCAAGGCTGGATGAGCCTCCTGGCGATACTCCGCCTGGCCATGCGTTAAGGCATCCACGGTAGCTTTTACATCATAAAAATCGACATCGCGACTTTTTTCAGCCCATTGTTCCGGTTGAAAAGCCCCGTGACATAACCCAGATACGCGCATTTCTTCACGATATGCCCCTTGACCAGAAGAAAAGTAACTGGCGCCAACTTCAAACAATAGCGCACGCTCTTGCTTACGGTTTAAGTTATAACTCAGCGTATCTAGCAAACCGCCCCACAAGCCGCTGCGCATCACGCTCAAGTTACTGGCAATAGGGTTTTTGAGCACGATTGGATTTTCATTGCCCATGAAGTCGCGCTCCCAACTTGCGTCTACAAAGCTGTATGTAACCACTTCCTGATAGCCCTGCGACTGCAAAAAATCTGCCACAGAAGCCTTATTTATAGCGGATTCTGGAGCATCTAACATGCTTAAATTTGCAATGGGTTGAATGGCTGGAATCTTATCGTAACCATGCAATCGCGCAATTTCTTCAATCAAGTCTTCTTCGCGTGCTATATCAAAACGGTAACTCGGCGCTTGCACGTTAAAACCATCTGCCATTTCAGTAAACTCAAATCCCAATTGCTTCAGCAGCGCACCTACCGTTGCCTGTGGAATACTGATGCCCAATACGGAAAGCAAACGTGCATAGCGCAGATGGACAGTGTTGCGGACGGGTAAAGCCGTCACCGCTTGTGTAACACTGCCAGCTTGACCACCACAAATTTGAAGAATGAACGCCGTTGCGCGCTCTAGTGCAGATAAGGTGTTACCAAAATCCACACCTCGCTCAAAACGATAGGACGAATCAGTGCTCAAGCCCAAGCGACGCGCTTTTCCAGCGATAATATCAGGCGTAAAAAAGGCACTTTCTAGAAAGATATTAGTTGTAGCATCGGACACCGAAGTCGGTGCGCCACCCATAATGCCAGCCAGCGCAATCGCTTCACCTTTGCTGGCAATCACCAAGTCATCCGCTTTCAATTTCACTTCTGTGTCATTTAATAACGCGAGCGCCTCACCTGCTTTGGCAAATCGTACTTCAATATGGTCGCCCAGTTTGGCTAAATCAAACGCATGCAAAGGTTGACCCAGTTCTAACAGCACGTAATTCGTAATATCCACAATCGCGCTGATGCTACGTATGCCACTACGCTCCAGATTACGTATCATCCAATCAGGTGTTTTAGCTTGGGCATTAACGCCCTCAATCGCTCGGCCAAAATAGGCAGGACAAGCCTGCGGTGCACTCACCAACACCGCCATAGTGCGTTGCGAAGTAATCTCTGTAGACTTAATTTTTGGCACATTTAATGATGCCCCTGTAATTGCAGCGACATCACGGGCAATACCTAAAATGCTCAAACAATCCGCACGATTTGGCGTCAATTTTAGTGTAAGTAAATGGTCGTTTAAACTTAAATATTCACGTATATCTTGACCAACTGTTGCGTCTGTAGGCAACTCCAGCAAGCCACTTGCCTCTGTCGCCAACCCCAACTCTTTAGCAGAACACATCATTCCAAACGATTCTACACCGCGCACTTTAGCTTCTTTAATCGCAATCCCTGGTAACGCTGCTCCCACCAACGCGCATGGCGCCTTCAATCCAAATCTTGCATTAGACGCCCCACACACAATCTGAAGTACAGCGTTGCCCGTGTTCACTTTGCACACTTGTAGGCGATCTGCATCAGGATGCTTGTTAGCTTCGACAATCTCGCCAATGACAACATGTGTGAACATAGCACCAGCGGGTTGCGAATCCTCTACCTCTAGGCCTGCCATGGTCAAGGCATGACTTAACTCATCTGAGTTTAAGTTAGGATTTACAAAAGTACGTAACCAATTTTCTGAAAATTGCATAGAGGCTTTTTTTGAAAACTTTACTTATTAAATTGCGATAAAAAACGCAAATCATTATTAAAAAAGTGACGAAGGTCGTTCACACCATAGCGCAACATGGCAAGACGCTCTACGCCCAAGCCGAAGGCAAACCCGCGGTATTTCTCACTGTCGATGTTTACATGTTTAAATACTTCAGGATGCACCATGCCACAACCGCCAATCTCCAACCAGCCGCCATTCCAACTCATGTCCATCTCAGCTGAAGGTTCGGTGAATGGAAAAAATGACGGTCTAAATCTAACGGTTAAGTCATCGCGCTCAAAGAATTTCTGCAAGAAATCCTGCACCACGCCTTTTAGGTTGGCAAAGCTGATATTTTCATCTACCCATAGACCTTCCACTTGATGAAACATGGGGGAATGTGTCGCATCAGAGTCAACTCGGTAAACACGGCCAGGTGCAATAATTTTGAGCGGCGGCTCCTTGTTTTCCATGTAGTGGATTTGCACAGGTGAAGTATGTGTTCTTAAAACGTTATTCTCATCCACATAAAACGTGTCGTGCATGGCACGCGCAGGGTGATTCTCTGGAATATTCAACGCGGTAAAATTATAGAAATCAGTTTCAATCTCAGGACCAGTCGCCACATCGAAACCAATCGAGTGAAATAATTGTTCAATACGTTGTAAGGTTAGAGTCACAGGATGTAGACCACCTTGTGATTGTGCACGCGCAGGCAAAGTCACATCAATGGATTCTTGCGCGAGTTGTTGCGCTTGCGCAGCGTTTAAAATCGACTCACGTCGCGCATTCAATGCACCTTCCACTGCCTGCTTCACCACGTTAATGGCGGCCCCGGCAGCCGGGCGCTCTTCGTTGGACAGCTTGCCCAAGCCTTTCAGGGCTTCGGTAAGCGCTCCAGCCTTACCTAAATATTTTGCTTTTGCATTTTCCAGCGCAGGCATATCTACGCATGCATTAAAGTCGTTTTGCGATTCTGCAATGAGGTATTCTAAATTGGCCATGCGTTATTTTAACTTAAAGTAATTGGTTTGTTGGCGTTTAACTGATTGATTATGAATAAATATTTGTTTATGTTGTAAAAAAAGAGGCCGCAGCCTCTTTTTTTATTGCATCTAATGCAAACGCACTTAAGCAGCTAAGCTTATACCGCTAAACTAGCTTTTGCAGTCTCAACCAATTTAGCAAACGCTGCTTTATCAAACACAGCCATGTCTGCTAACACTTTACGATCCAATTCAATGGCAGCTTTTTTCAGGCCATTCATGAATCGGCTGTAAGTCAAGCCACACTCACGTGCGCCTGCATTGATACGCGCAATCCACAAAGTACGGAATTGACGTTTTTTCTGACGACGGTCACGGTACTGGTATTGGCCAGCCTTCATTACCGCCTGCTTGGCAACACGGTAAACGTTCTTACGACGACCGCGATAACCTTTAGCGGCGTTTAATACTTTTTTGTGTCTAGCGCGAGCAATGACACCACGTTTTACTCTAGGCATATCGGTCTCCTTAGCGAGTTGGCATCATAGCGCGAACGCGTTTGACGTCAGTTGGTGAGATGATCGATGTACCGCGCAATTTACGTTTTTGCTTGGTGGTTTTTTTGGTAAGAATGTGGCGCAAATGTGAATGCGTACGCTTTACTTTGCCATTCCCTAAGAACTTAAAGCGCTTTTTGGCGCTGCTCTTTGTTTTCATTTTTGGCATTTTTTTCTCCTTGGAGGTTAATTAAGAGTGCCTAGGCATGCCGTTTAGCCGTATCACTCAGGTAAAAACTATTTATTCAGGTGTTACTTTTTCTACTATTTCTGCAGGTTTTGCAGCAGGTTTTTCTACTGTCTTATCTTTAGCAGGCTTAGCCACTACTTTTTCTACTTTTTTAGGTGCTAACACCATGACCATTTGCCGGCCTTCCATTTTAGGAAACTGCTCGACCACCGCATGCTCTTGCAAATCTGCTTCAACACGTCTTAATAAGGCTAAACCAAACTCTTGGTGTGTAATCTCGCGACCTCTAAAACGGAGTGTAATCTTGGCTTTATCGCCCTCACCCAAAAAGCGGATGATGTTTCTTACTTTAATGTTGTAATCGCCGTCATCAGTACCCGGTCGAAACTTAATTTCTTTAATAACAACTTGTTTTTGTTTAAGCTTTTGTTCGTGCTGACGCTTACTTTCAGCGTACTTAAACTTACCATAATCCATCAATCTGCACACTGGTGGCACCGCATTGGGCGCAATTTCTACCAAATCAATATCCGCTTCATCCGCCTTTGCAAACGCATCGCGTAAACTCACAATGCCTAACGGCTCGCCTTCTATGCCCACCAAACGAATTTCAGGCGCGGTAATATCGCCATTGATTCGTGTATCTTTATCCTGTGCTATTGCTGACTCCTAATCTCTAAAAATAAAATAACCGCGCTACTGCAGAAAAATTCGCTTAAACCTTAGTTTCAACTTCTGCTTTTAAGCGAGCAACTAGCTCTGCAATCGGCATAGAACCTAGGTCTTCACCTTTTCTGGTACGCACGGCCACTTGTCCTGCTTGCATCTCACGCTCACCTGCAACTAGCAAGTAAGGCATTTTTTGCATCGAATGTTCGCGTATTTTATAGGTTATCTTCTCATTTCTCAAGTCATATTCGCATCTGATGCCATTTTTCTTCAATGTTTCAACAACTTGCAACACATAATCCGATTGACTTTCAGAAATATTGAGCACCATTGCCTGAACCGGCGCCAACCAAAGTGGCATTGCGCCTGCATAGTTTTCAATCAAAATACCTATAAAACGCTCCATCGAACCGACGATAGCGCGGTGTAACATCACAGGGCGCTTGCGGCTATTATCCTCGGCAACGTATTCTGCGCCTAAACGCTCTGGCAGATTAGGGTCTAACTGAATGGTGCCACATTGCCATAAACGACCTAAGCTGTCTTTCAGCGTGAATTCAATTTTGGGGCCGTAAAACGCGCCTTCGCCTGGTTGATACTCAAATTCTAAGTTATTGATTTTAAGTGCATTTGCTAGTGACTTTTCGGCTCTATCCCAATCCTCATCAGACCCAATGCGTTTTTCTGGGCGAGTAGATAACTTAACTAATACATCGTTAAAACCAAAATCGCCATAGGCTTTGTAGAGCATCCTAATAAAGTCGGCGACTTCTGTTTCCACTTGTTCTTCGGTACAGAAAATATGGGCATCATCCTGGGTGAAGCCGCGCACGCGCATCAAACCATGCAACGCGCCAGAAGGCTCATTGCGATGGCATGAACCGAACTCAGCCAGTCGTAAAGGCAAGTCACGGTAGCTATGCAGGGTGCTGTTGTAAATCTGCACATGGCCTGGGCAATTCATCGGCTTCACCGCGTAATCGCGGTTTTCTGACTTAGTCGTGAACATGTTGTCGCGATAGTTTTGCCAATGGCCAGATTTTTCCCACAAACTTCTGTCCAAAATGGTCGGTGTGCGCACTTCCTGGTAACCATAGTCGATAAACATTTGGCGCATGTACTGCTCGATTTCCTGCCAAATGCTCCAGCCGCGTGGATGCCAGAACACCATTCCTGGCGCGTCGTCTTGCATATGGAAATAATCAAGTTGCTTACCAAGCTTACGGTGGTCGCGCTTTTCAGCTTCTTCTAGCTGAAATAAATAGGCGGCCAACTCTTCTTTGTTGCGCCAAGCC
>JAKFEP010000213.1:0-6927 GCA_036675645.1 Methylotenera sp.
TGCTGCTGCCAGCCCCGGTGATTTTGACGCCATTCACACCATTGCAGGTTTAATCCACAATTCAACCGTATGCTCGCTTGCACGTGCCAGCGAGAATGATGTGCGCCGCGCAGGAGAGGCGATTACGCCGGCCATGCAACACACCGAAAAAAATGGCCGCATTCATACCTTTATTGCTACCAGCAAAATCCACATGGAAAACAAATTGCGCATGACAGAAGATCAAGTGGTCGAGCGTGCAGTGCAAGCTGTAAAGTGGGCGTTGGAATATACGCCAGATGTGGAATTTTCAGCCGAAGATGCAGTGCGATCGGATATCGACTTTTTAGTGCGCGTGTTTGATGCGGTGATAGAAGCGGGAGCTACCACAATCAACGTGCCAGATACTGTTGGATATAGTATCCCCGCACCGTGGGGCGAGCGCATGACGACATTGATTAAGCGCGTCAAAAATAGCGACAAAGTGGTTTGGTCTACGCACTGCCATAATGATTTAGGCATGGCGGTGGCCAACTCTTTGGCGGCAGTGATGGGTGGCGCACGCCAAGTAGAGTGCACCATCAACGGATTGGGCGAGCGCGCAGGTAACGCCAGCTTAGAAGAAGTAGTAATGGCGATTAAAACGCGCAGTGATATTTTTAATTTGACCACGCGCATCGACACCACACAAATTGTGCCTACCAGTAAATTGGTTTCTACCATCACCGGTTATCCGGTGCAGCCAAACAAAGCAATCGTTGGTGCTAATGCGTTTGCACACGAAAGCGGTATCCACCAAGACGGCGTATTAAAACACCGCGAAACCTACGAAATTATGCGTGCCGAAGATGTGGGATGGAATGCAAATAAATTAACTTTGGGTAAATTGTCTGGTAGAAATGCCTTCCGTACACGCTTAAAAGAGTTGGGCATTGAGTTGGAAAGTGAAGATGCTTTAAACGCTGCGTTTGCTCGATTTAAGGATTTGGCGGATAAAAAATCTGAGATTTTTGACGAAGATTTACACGCCTTGGTCAGTGGTGAGTTTGTGCATGAAGCCAGTGAAAACTACAAATTAGTTTACTTGCAAGTGGCGTCACAAACAGGTGAAATCCCACATGCTGTGCTTACTTTGTCAGATAACGGCATAGAAAAACGTGCTGAGGCCGATGGCGGTGGGCCAGTCGATGCTACCTTTAAAGCGATTGAAAGCATGGTGACTAGCGGCGCAGAATTGCAATTGTATTCGGTCAACAACATCACCAGCGGTACGGATGCACAGGGTGAAGTGACCGTGCGTTTGGCGAAAGGCGGTCGTATTGTGAATGGCCAGGGTGCCGATACCGATATTGTGGTGGCTTCAGCTAAAGCGTACTTGAATGGCTTAAACAAACTCTATTCAAAAGACGAGAAAATGAATCCGCAGTTATAGCGTTACGTTGCGATGCTCTGCAAACCACCAGTGTTAAATCTAGTGGCAATAAGTTCTGCAGGGCATTGTTTTTCGCTCGTATAATTTTTATGAATGAAAAAGCGACTTAAGCATTCATTTTGAACACAAAAAATCAAACCATATTAATAGCGCTTGCGCTGTTTTGCACTTACTTCATTTGGGGCTCAACATACCTCGCCATTAAATTTGGTATAGAAAGCTTCCCGCCATTTTTAATGGCAGGATTGCGTTTTATCATTGCGGGTGTATTGATGTACCTTGTATTACGGGCGATGGGAGCATCCAATCCAAGCGCGCAAGAATGGCGCGGCGCGAGCATTGTGGGGTTTTTGTTGCCTGCCGTGGGCAATGGCACGGTGTGCTATGTGCAGCTGACAGTATCTTCTAGCGTGGCTGCGCTATCAATTGCCACTGCACCAATTTGGATGGCGATTTTTTCATCTATTTGGGGGCATAAAATAACCGTCCGCGAATGGCTGGGTATCGCCATTGGTTTTGTCGGTATTGTATTATTGAATACACAAGGCAGCTTGCAAGGGGATATCACCAGCGCGTTACTGTTACTATTAGCCGCCGCCAGTTGGTCATTTGGCTCGGTCTGGAGTAAACATCTAGCCATGCCCAAAGGCTTAATGGGTGCGGCTTGTCAAATGCTGGTGGGCGGCTTAGTGTTGCTGGGCTGGAGTCTGCTTGCAGGCGAAACTTGGCCAACAAAAATTAGCATAAAATCTTGGGGCGCCATGTTGTTTTTAATCGTGTTGGGTTCGCTAGTGGCTTATAGCGCTTATCAATATTTGCTTAAAACTGTGCGTCCGTTGGTAGCCAGTAGCAATACGTTTGTAAACCCAATCGTAGCGTTTGCGGTAGGCATTTGGCTGGCTGGCGAGCAAGTCGGTATGTTGGAGTATGTGGCGCTTACTGTTATTTTAGTCGGCGTATTTTTAGTCTTAACCGTAGAAAATAAAGAAATAACATGAAACAAAATCTAACTACTAAACAAAACTTAGCCTTATTCGATCTTGATAACACCCTGCTAGCGGGCGATAGTGATTATAACTGGAGCTTGTTTTTAATCAGCGAGGGCTTGCTAGATGCCAAGACGCATCACGATAGAAATGAGCAGTTTTACCATGATTACAAAAATGGTAGTTTGGATATCGCTGAGTTTTTGAAGTTTCAATTGCAGCCGCTTAGTCAGCACAAAAAGTCATTTTTGGATGAATTGCATTTGAAGTATATGCAAAAAATCATTCGTCCGATGATGACTGATAAAGCCCAAAAATTAGTAAACCAACACAAAGCTGCAGGTGATTTGTGCATGGTGATTACGGCAACGAACAGTTTTGTGACTAAACCCATCGCAACTGCATATGGCGTTGAACACCTAATTGGTAGTGACCCTGAAATGGTGAATGGCGAATACACCGGTGGTGTGACAGGGGTGCCTAGTTTCCAGGAAGGTAAAGTGACGCGCTTGAATCAATGGTTGGCCGAACGTGGAAAAAATCTACTGGATTTTGAGACGAGTTATTTTTATTCAGATTCCCATAACGATTTACCACTGATGAAGCTGGTGACCAATCCCGTTGCGGTCGATGCGGACGACATTTTAACTGCGCATGCCAAACAACATGGTTGGCCAGAAATCAGCTTGCGGCCATGAAAACGCAGCCCATTTAGTTTTTACTTTCTTGGCGCTATACTTCTCCTGTAAATACGGCGAGCTATGTGTTTGATTTATAGGGGGAAGTCATGGCTAAAAATATTATTTTTTGCGCAGATGGTACTTGGAACCGGCCTGGCGATGAGTTGAATGAATCAGAGTCGCCCTCCAACGTATTTAAATTGTTTACTCATCTTGCCGGTAAGCATGTCGCTAAAATCCACCACTCCGAACTTACTGGCCGCGTTACCGAGTATGAAAAAAGCTTAATTGTTGATGAGAGTGTTCTCCAAGTTTCTAAATACATCAATGGCGTAGGGGATTCCAACTTTAAGCTGAGACAAATGTTGGGCGGTGCGTTTGGTTTTGGCTTAATTGAGCGGATTGCGCGTGGGTATACATTTATTTCTAGAAATTATGTTGAAGGCGACAAAATCTTTATTATTGGCTTTAGCCGCGGTGCCTATACAGCCAGAGCGCTTGCTGGCTTAATCACAAACAAAGGATTGCTAGCAAGAAAGTTTAATCAAGGCGAAGACGAATCCTATGATATGGCCATTCGCGCTTGGTTTAGCTACCGTGAAGGTATTAAGCAGAAATCCTACAAAAATAGACTACAAAACATGCTGACTGCTTTTACCAGTCTAAAAAATTATTTTTTGCAACACAGCATTGATGAAGACGATTTCATCAAAAATATCAGTGTTGAAGCAGTTGCTGTATGGGATACCGTGGGTGCACTAGGCATTCCGGATTTTGAGTTTGACGATAATCGTGCAGAAATTCGAGATGGTTTTGCCTTTGCCGATAATGCGCTTAATCCCAAAGTGAAACGCGGTTTTCATGCAGTGGCGCTAGATGAGATGCGTTTGTTGTTTACGCCAACCTTATGGGATAAACGTGACGGCATTCAGCAAGCATTATTTGCGGGTGCACATTCTGATGTGGGTGGTGGTTACAAAGAGGCTGGCTTATCTGATATTGCGCTACGCTGGATGATAGACGCGTTGGGCGATGCAAAAGTAGGCGTTAAGTTTATGGAGAGCGCCAAAAACATTAAAGGCGATGTGGCGGCGATTGCACATAAAGAGTGGGTAACGTTGGTCGGCGTTGCGGACAAATTGGGGGCGCGCAATTTTAAAAAATTGACACAAGACGGTACCTTACAAGTGCATGCGTCAGTGCTTGAGAGAAAAGCCCTAAGTGCATTTATGCAATACGCAAACGCAGTAACCAGTAAATACAATCCAACAAATTACTAGTTATTTATTAAGCAGTACTATTTATTGAGTAATACTTGCAGTATAAATTTACTGCCAACATAAGCCAGCAGCAATAATACAAAGCCAATCAATGTCCAGCGAATGGCCTTTTTACCACGCCAGCCAAATTTAAATCGACCAAATAGCAACCCGCCATAGATCACCCAACTTGCAATAGAAAATATCGTCTTGTGGTTAAAATGCAGAGGTTGATTAAATATCTGCTCGCTGAACAGCATACCGCTAAGCAACGTAATTGTAAGCAGTACAAAGCCTAGACCAATCACTTTAAACAACAAGTTCTCCATCACCATTAATGGCGGAAAATCGAGTGATTTTAATGGGCTGGGTTTATTGTGTAAGCTAGCTTCGGCAAAGTACATGAGCAACGCGTGTAGGGCAGCAAAGGTGAATAAGCTATAGGCCAGTAAGGCAATGCCAATGTGCGCAACAAATAGGCCAGAGGCATTTACTGGCAAAATGTAGCTGCTATCAAAAAATGCCGGTAACAATGCGCAAATCGCCGCGGGTGGCAACACAAACGCTTGCAAGCTATGCAGTTGATGCTCTAAATCAGCCAGCCAGTAAATCAGCACGGTCAGCCACAAAATGGCAGAAAGTGCGTGGTAAAAGCCCAGATTAAAGCCTTGCGAAAATATCTCTACATAGAGCAGCCAGCCGTGTAACAGCAGCCCCAGCGCCAAAATAGCCGAGTGCAATTTAAAGGCGATTGAGCCGTTGCTAGCATTGGTTTTGTTACCACGCCAAAAATCAGCCGCAACCGCAAAGTAAATGAATGCGACGACTAAATACGGAATAAATGTTTGCCCAAAATTATGCATAAGTGTGATTATGGCGTAAAACTCGGTCAAACTTAATAGCTTCATGTAAAATTATGCAATTCCAAGAGGTAATACGACATGCTAGAAAATTTAACCGGCCGCTTACAAGGCGTCATCAAAAATTTACGCGGACAGGCGCGACTGACAGAAGACAACATTAGCGACGCGATGCGCGAAGTGCGCATGGCGTTGTTAGAGGCAGACGTTGCGTTGCCAGTGGTAAAAGACTTTATTGCCAAAGTAAAAGAGCGTGCGCAGGGTAAGGAGGTTTTACAAAGTCTGACCCCTGGCCAAGCGGTGATTGAGGTGGTGAATGACGAGCTGACTGCGTTGATGGGTAAAGCGAATGTGGGCTTGAACTTAGCCACGCAACCGCCGGCGATTATTTTGATGGCAGGTTTGCAGGGTTCAGGCAAAACCACCACCTCTGCAAAATTAGCCAAATTACTCAAAGAGCAAAAGAAAAAAGTCTTGCTGGTCAGTGCCGATGTCTATCGCCCAGCAGCGATTACCCAGCTACAAACCCTAGCCAAACAATTAGACATTGATTGCTTTGATAGCAACGCCTCGCAGAAGCCTGTGGATATTGCCTCGCAGGCCATGGATTTTGCCAAGAAAAATTATTACGATGTGTTGATTTTTGACACCGCTGGTCGCTTGGGCATCGACGAAGCCATGATGGCGGAAATTAAAGCGCTGCATGATTACCTTAAACCTATCGAAACCTTATTCGTGGTCGACGCCATGCAAGGTCAAGATGCGGTGAATACCGCCAAGGCGTTTGGCGATACCTTGCCGTTAACAGGGGTGGTGCTTACAAAATTAGACGGTGATGCACGCGGTGGTGCGGCATTAAGTGTGCGTCATGTCACAGGCCAGCCGATTAAATTTATCGGCGTCAGCGAGAAAGTGGATGGCTTAGAGCCGTTCTACCCAGACCGCATGGCGGGCCGTATATTGGGCATGGGCGATGTGTTGGGCTTAATTGAGCAAGCGCATAAAAATGTCGATATGGCCGAGGCGAAAAAAGTCGCTGACAAAATAAAAAGCGGCAGTAAGTTTGATTTAGAAGACTTTAAAAGCCAAATGAGCCAAATGCGCAAAATGGGCGGCATGGGTGCATTGATGGATAAAATGCCTGCACAAATGGCCAATATGGCCGCCAAGGTCAATAACGAAGATGCCGATAAATCGCTACGTCGCATTGAAGGCATTATCAATAGTATGACACCACTGGAACGTAGAAAGCCTGAACTGATTAAAGCTACCCGCAAAAAGCGTATTGCCGATGGCAGTGGCGTACAAGTGCAAGAAGTGAATCGCCTGCTAAAGCAGTTTGAAGAAACACAAAAAATGATGAAAATGTTTAGTAAGGGCGGTATGGCTAAAATGATTCGCGGCATGGGAAGTATGATGGGCGGTAAGTTGCCGGGTATGCGTTAAAAGCAACGTAAACAACGTCTTATGTGGCATAATGCCGCAATGTTAAAAACCGTGGTTTTTTCTACCAACTTGCTGTATTCAAATGATTTCACCAGTTAATAATCATAGTTTAGTCGTCACCAATCTAGCTGTGGTGCGTGGCGAGCGCATGTTATTTAAACAGCTGGATTTTTCGCTTAACAATGGTGCCGTGCTCTATTTGCAAGGCGAGAATGGCGCAGGCAAAACTACCTTGCTGCGCACACTGTGCGGGTTGACGCACCCTTATGCAGGTGGCGTTAGTTG
>JAKFEP010000200.1:0-6912 GCA_036675645.1 Methylotenera sp.
ACTAACCACAGCGCATTTTTGTAGGCAGCTTCGTTATCTTGCTCATAACTGCCAATGGGCATATCCGCCATAATCGGCGTATTTGGGGCACCATTTTTTACCATTTTGGTATGGTAGGTCATATGGTGCATGCTCACGTTTAACGTGTTTTCTGCACCTTGTAATACCATGCCAAGCGAGTCACCCACCAGCAAAATATCTACACCAGCGTGTTCCATCAATTTGGCGAAGGTTGCGTCATAGCAAGTGAGCATGGCAATTTTCTCACCAGTCTTGCTTAATTTTTTGATTTTTTCTAACAAGGGGTTGATTACCATGAGTTAATCAAAGTTAGGGTTAAAGTATTCGCGGCTACTTTTAATACTGCCTATGCGTTCAATCAGTAAATCCAGCGCGCTGGCGTCTTTGATGATGTTGAGCTTTTCGTTATTTACAATCAATACGGGCGAAGCGTCATAGGTGTGAAAAAACTCGCTATAAGCATCGGCCAAGCGCTCGACGTACTCATGCGGAATTTCTTGTTCGTAGCTAATATTGCGTTCTTCAATACGCTCTACCAACGCATCCACAGGGGTTTGCAGGTAGACAATCAAATCTGGCCGAGGCGATTTTAACTGCAAGTGCGAATAAATTTGGTGGTAGAGCGCGTATTCTTCATCGTCCAAATTTAGGCGTGCAAATAGCGGATCTTTATCTAAAAAAAAGTCTGCCACGGTGGGCTGTGTAAACAGATCGCGTTGTGTCATGTCTGCAATTTGGCGCGAACGCTGAAATAAGAAGAACAACTGGGTTGGCAGTGCGTAGCGTTGCGCGTCCTGGTAAAAGCGGGGCAAAAATGGGTTGACCTCAGCTTTTTCACTCAGTAACTGTACGTCAAATTTATCAGAAAGCTGCTGCGCCAGCGTGGTTTTGCCGCTGCCGATGGGGCCTTCAATCACGATATAGGGATATTTTTCGAAAATCATATTAGTTTTTTAATGCCTTGTGTTTGAACACTTTGCGCTAATTTTACAATACTCTCGCCGCTGGCAGAGCTTAAATTTGGCGAAATTTCTGCCAGAGGCAGCAATACAAAAGCCCGTTCAAGCATCCGCGGGTGCGGTAGTGTGAGTTTTTCTGTGTGCATGCTGACGTTATCATAAAGCAATAAATCTAGATCCAGGACGCGCGGCGCGTTGGCAAACGGGCGTTCGCGGCCAGCTTCATTTTCAATATCCAGCAATGCATCTAATAAGGCTTCAGGTGGTAATTGCGTGCTAACTTCTGCGACGGCATTAATAAAATCAGCTTGATTGGCGTAACCCACAGGGGCGCTCTGATACAAGCTTGATTGCTTGACTAGCTTAGTCTTGGAAATTTTATTGATACTCTGCAAGGCGCGTATTACTTGGCTGGCAGGGCAGTCTAGATCGCCCGCTAAGTTACTGCCCAGCGCGACATACGCAACATGCGTGGGTCCCCAAGACACTTTATTGGTCAATATGCTCACTAGCCACTGATTCCAGCAGTGTTTTGTCACTGTTGGCAGGTTTTTTACGTTTACGGCGGCGTTTTTTGGAGCTGGTGTCAGGTAACAGCATTTCTGTGCGACGCTCTGTGCTGGCATCGGCAAACTCTGTCCACCAATCACCAATTTCCGGATCGATTTCCCCAGATTCGCAACGTAGCAGCAAGAAATCATAACCAGCGCGATAACGTGGGTGGGTCAGCAGCGCATAAGGACGTTTGCCGGCACGTTGCTCAAAACGTGGCTGCATAGCCCAAATCTCTTTCATGGTGGCTGTAAAGCGGTTATGGATGGCCATTTTCCCAGCTTGGATATCAATCACTTCATTCATCGCCATGTGTAGCGCGGGAATGACATGTTCGCCTTGAGCTTGATATTTTTTCCATGCTACCAACATTTCATGCCACAGCAGTGTAGCAAACAAAAAGCTAGGGTTGCTGGATTTGCCTGCAAGGATGCGGTCATCGGTGTTCTTAAGCGCCAGCATCACAAATTTTTCGCCCAGCGGTTGCTCTAAAACAACATCTAGTAGCGGCAACAAACCGTGGTGCAAATGCTGTTCGCGCAGTGCGTTGATGCTTTCCACCGCATGGCCCGATAAAAACAACTTCAGCATTTCATCAAATAGGCGGCTGGGCGGTACGTCTTGCAGCAAATCGGCCAGCTTTTGAATTGGCACCTGTGTGGATTTTTCTATCTTTAAACCTAACTTGGCTGAGAGCCTTACTGCACGCAGCATGCGCACTGGGTCTTCTTGGTAGCGCGTAGTCGGGTCGCCAATCATGCGCAGCAAATTGGCTTTTAAATCGGCTACGCCATTATGAAAGTCGAGTACTTGTTCGTTGACAGGGTTGTAGTACAAGGCGTTAGCGGTAAAGTCGCGCCGTACAGCATCTTCTTCCAAACTGCCAAACACATTGTCGCGAATAATGCGACCGCTATCGTTGGTGAGTGCATCGCCTTCGGCTAAATGGTGGCCACGAAAAGTTGAAACCTCAATCGTTTCGTTGCCCCATAATACGTGGACTAGGCGGAACCTGCGCCCAATAATGCGGCTTCTGCGGAAGACTTTATACACTTCTTCTGGCGTAGCGTTGGTGGCAATGTCAAAGTCTTTTGGCTTTACATTCATCAACAAGTCGCGTACCGCGCCGCCGACAATAAACGCTTCAAACCCGGCTTTCTGTAAACCTTCGCAGGTTTTTAACGCGGCCTGGCTAATTAAGCTTTTATTAATTTTATGGTTTTTGGCTGAAATTACTTTTGCCGCACTGACGTCGCTGAGCTCAGCAATGTTGATGGCCACATCGGCCTTGGCGCGTTTGTTAAATACTTTTTGAAGGAATCTTTTTATCATGCTTGATGGGTATTTTTCCACAACACATCGGGTACATTGGCGTTTTTATTCAAGGTGCGACACAACACAAACAATAAATCAGAAAGCCGATTGATATATTGTAATGAAACTTCTGTGATGCCTTCCTGCGAGTGTAATGTAGTCATTGTCCGCTCTGCGCGCCTGCACACAGTTCTAGCTAAATGGCAGTAAGCGGCAGCACGACTGCCGCCAGGCAAAATAAACTCTTTAAGTGGGCTCAACGTTTCGTTCCATGCATCTAGTTGTGTTTCCAGCGCGGAGACACGCTCCGGCTTAATCATGGCGTAACCTGGCATGCATAGCTCACCGCCCATATCAAATAAATCGTGTTGAATAGCCTCGAGAGCCTCGTGGATATTGATTCCCAGAGCTTCGGTTTGCATGATGCCAATAATCGAGTTTAATTCATCCACATCGCCCATGGCCTGCACGCGTAAGCTGTCTTTGGCCACTCGTGTGCCATCTCCCAAGCCAGTGTTGCCTTTGTCGCCGGTGCGGGTGTAAATTTTACTTAGTCGGTTTGCCATCATTAAATAAATGCATCTGTTGGTCGATTTGCTTTGTCAGGCGGTGCTCATAACCTCATCGTACAAAAACGTACTGTTTCGGTTTCTGCGCTCCGTCCGCCTAGCAACCCATCCCAACATTTTGCATTTAATGCAATTTCCTAATTCGTCTATAATTCATGCATTATAAATCATTCGACCCTGTTTCGATGCCTGCAAATACTAACAATCATCCCATCGGCATTTTTGATTCTGGCGTAGGCGGCATTAGCGTGCTTAAGCACATTCACACGTTGCTGCCACATGAAGATTTAATCTACTTGGCCGATAGTCTATACGCACCTTACGGCAACAAAACGGCACAGCAAATTACCCAGCGTTGCTTGATTCTAAGCGATGATTTACTGCAGAAAAATGTAAAAGCCATCGTAGTGGCTTGTAACACTGCCACCGCTGCGGCTATTAGCGAATTACGTGAGACTTTTGATATCCCGATTATCGGCATGGAGCCTGCAGTTAAACCGGCGGCGGAGGCGAGTAAAAACGGGGTAATTGGTGTGCTAGCCACTGTGGGTACATTAAAAAGTGCGCAATTTGCCGCCTTGCTGGAAAGTCACGGCCGCCATGTCAAAGTCGTCACGCAAGCCTGCTTGGGCTTGGTGGAATGTATCGAACGTGGCGAACTGGATACGCCGCAAACAAAAGCACTCATTCGCCAATACACTGCGCCTTTATTGGCAGAGGGTGCTGACACTATTGTGCTGGGTTGCACGCATTATCCATTTGTAAAAGAGGTAATTCAGGATATTGTAGGTGAAAAAATTACGCTAATTGATACGGGTGCGGCGGTGGCGAAACAATTAAAACGTCAGTTGCAAGAAAATAGCTTGTTATCCACCAGCAAACAAAAAGCTGAAGTCCATTTTTGGACGAATAGTGAAGTGGAAAATGCACAGCAGGTGATTGAAAACCTGTGGGGATATCAGGTGGAAGTGCATCGACTATAGATTGAATTCCAGATGCGTGTCACGGCCACTATTGTTTGGTTTGCAGAAGTAAAACCCAGTCCTTATCACCATCGCTGTTTTTGCAAGGAGGCGAGAATTTAAGCTTACCTTTATTCACGTAAGGGCAATCTGAAGTGGTTTTTTGATGACCGTTTGCAGGGTCTACCCAGCTTGCATAAACCACAGCCGTGAATCTCTGCATATTGATGACAATTGGATTTTCATCTAGCAAGTAATAAAGTGCGAGCGACCCATCATTTGAGGCCGCCGCCACGGCTGATTTAGAGGGCATCACTAAACTTAATAAATTACCCAGTCTACTTTTTGGTTTGCTAATGCCTTGTAGGGTATACCACGGTAAATTGAGTAAGAATCGCTTTGCAGCAGCCAGTTGACTAGAGCCAGGCAGTTGCATGCCTTCACCCCAAGGGAGGTTTCCCCAATCGTTTCCTCCGGGAGATTTCCCAAAAGGCATGTCAGCTTGATTTACTTGCCACACACCGTTAGCCCCGTACGTATGGCCAGCGCAACCACTATTTAATAGGTGCGCCCAAAAAGCTTGCCTAGCATCGCGGGTAGTGACTATGGGTGAAATGCCCAGCGCCTCGTAGCGCGCTTCTGCACCAATCACTGGCATGATGGGTTTAGTATGCCAGCCCGTGCTGGCTTTTTTTGCATGAGATTTGGTGGGGTTGCCGTGACCTGATTGCTGCATTTCGAAATCCAGCAAATGGGGGTCATCTACCGATTCACGCGCACTGCATTGTGGGTGCGTGGTAACTAAACGCTGAAATCCATCTATTTTCCTGATATAGCGGATGACTTTAGTCCATTCGCGCTTTAATAATAATTTTTCATTTTCTTTGTCATCAGACAGATACCAGGGCATGGTTTGTTCGCCTGAAGCCGCCCATACTACTGGCAGGGCACCCCAGCGGGCGATGATATAACGCCAATGCTGCTGCATTTTTTTCGTACCTAGCCATGGCAAGTGAAATCCCCAGCTACCTACGATACAAGGCACAATACCTTGCGCTACCAAATGCATGATACGTTTATCTGCAACATCAAAAAAATCCGGATTGATAAATGCGTAATGTTGCTGCCATGGAAAGCCTGCTTCATTTGCGCCACGTTCATCAAATGCTGGCATATCTGGGTAGAGCCCCGCCACAATCTGCACCACATTAAAACCTTTGTTTTTGCGGTTATCAGTCAGTTTTTTAAATTCTTTTGGCCATGCAAGTCTTTTGCTCAGCCCCATCCACCAAGTATCGCCCAGCCAAAAGAAAGGCGTTCCATCGGTATGAGAAAAGTGGCGATGATCGTCTGCGATGCGCAGTGGACCATGGCGTAATAAAGGATTGTCTCCAACGTAAGTGGAGATGTTTACCTCGCCACTGATTTGATGCAAGTCTACATTGTTTGCATCGCTACATTCAGTTGTAAATTGATGCAGGCCAATGACTGCAGAGGCATAGCGGAAACGCCAAGTGCTGTTGCTAGCCCAAAATGCTGGAATGCGAACGGTGTGGCCAGCAGGATCGGTAAAAATCGCATCGAGTTCAACCTCATTAAATGGGTCTGCGTATCGCTTGGCTGATTCAAGCACGATTTCTATAAACTCGTTCGCGTTAGTTTTTTTGATAATAGGCATTGAATTTAATATAAGAACTTAAATAGTAAGATCGTAGGCAAATTATTTGAACATAAACTAACGCTTTTACAAAGTGTAGTGCGACGGCTAGGTTAAGTCTTGCTAAGATGCAGCAACTCTTGTGACAACACCTCTAAAGCCCGTGCCTCAAGCTTGAGTAAGTTTTGCGTGAGTGTCTGATTATCTAAAGGCAAATAAGACGCGCCACCTAAATCACTCAACACGACTTTTTGCGCATTCCACAAGATGTTGTGCGCATATAAATCTCCGTGCATTAAGCCCTGTTGATGCAAATGCCTGGCTGCATTTGTAATGCCTTGGGTGATATGTTGCACTTCCTCAGTCGTTAATTTTAAGTCTTTCGCATAAACATCGCGCGTACAACTATCGAAGCTGGGTGGGTTGGCCAGCACTTTTAAATCAGCATCCAGCAAGGGCATGACCAAACCCAGTGTGCCCTGCGGGTGATTTTGAATAATCCCTCTTATGCCAACTAAATTAGGGTGTTTACCAGCTAATATATTGGCGTGCATTTCACAGCGTGGTAGACCGTCACTGGTGAGTTCGCTTTTAAACAGCTTCACTGCCACAGTTTCTACCACTTGGTCTTGGTGCCACTTGGCACGGTAGGTTATACCAGAAGCGCCTTCTCCAAGCATCTCTTGTAACGTCAGTGCTTGCCAATCGGCATGTTTGATTTGCTGTTGGTCGCTTAAAGCTTGCTCAATTTCGTCACAAAACGGATTGCCTGCGTAGGCAAGCCAAGTGAGTTTGGGTAAATCGAATAAGAAATCGGGTAGGGCTTTAAATTGGTTAGCAGATATTCTTAATAACTCCAATGCGTGACAATTTGCCAT
>JAKFEP010000142.1:0-6902 GCA_036675645.1 Methylotenera sp.
TGACAGTACTCATTTGCCAAATCTTGTATCTCGGGCAATTCGGCATCGTAAGCTTGCTTGCACTGAGGACACAGCGCTTTCACTAGGCGTTGTGCAAGAACAGCTTGCAGCGCATCTGCGAAGTTAAATGGATCCATGCCAAGATCTAGTAACCGAACCACACTTTCTGCTGCGCTATTAGTATGTAAGGTAGACAATACTAAATGTCCCGTGAGTGATGCCTCGATAGCCACTTTGGTAGTCTCTTCATCGCGCATTTCTCCCACCATGATGACATCGGGATCAGCGCGCAGAAAACTGCGCATAGCCGTAGCAAAGGTCCAGCCTATCTTGGTATTGACTTGAACCTGGCGTAAGCCTGTCTGGGTAATTTCAACCGGGTCTTCAGCAGTCCAAATCTTACGCTCTGGCGAGTTAATGTAGCCAAGTAAAGAGTGTAGCGTAGTCGTTTTACCAGAACCTGTGGGGCCGCACACCAAGATGAGCCCATAAGGGCGTTGCATCAGCTTTTGTAGATCAGCCAGAATGTTTGGCGCTAAACCAAGCTTTTCAATGGGTAGTGGTTTGGTAGATGACAACAATCGCATGACGATATCTTCTAAACTATTATTAGTAGGGATCGTAGCCACGCGCAATTCGATTTTGGCAGGGCCGAAATGCTGAAAGTTAATCTTGCCATCTTGCGGTTTACGACGTTCAGAGATATCGAGCTGCGCCATGATTTTGATCCGTGAGATCATAGCGTTGCGGGCATTAGCTGGAATCTCAAAATACGGAATTAAGGTTCCGTCTTTACGGAATCGCACCTGTGTATTTTGTTTGCCAGGATAGCTTTCTATGTGGATATCTGAGACGCCATCTTCATGTGCATCCATGATCATCTTGTTAATCAGTTGCACAAGGGTATTGTCAGACTCGGCGACCGTTTCTTTCGGTAGCTCCATTTCAATGCTCTCACCAAATAATTTTTCGTTGAGTGCGCCTGCATCCAAACTGCCGCTTGCACTTTCGTGAAAAGCATAGTCATCCCCTTTTGTCCGCGGGCTGGTAAATTCCATGGGGATTCCAGGGGTATGTCTGGTGTAATATTTAGCGATGGCAGATTGGATGTCCTCACGCGAGGCCATGGCTGGAATGATTTTTTTCTGCGTAGTAAAGCGCAAATACTCCAATGCTTTCATATCAAGTGGATCTTCTAACGCAACAATCAAAGTAGTTTCATGCAGGCAAAGTGGCATCAGTTTGTATTTACGCGCAATCGGCTCGTTTACTATCTTGATTGCATTGAGGTCGAAGTTGAATTGGGTAAGCCCAACAAAAGGGATGCCCATTTTTTTTGCCAACACACCCTTGAGCGTACGTTCGTCAATCACATTCATTTTGACCAGTATCTGACCAAGCTGAATATTACGATTTTCTTTTTGCTTGGCAAGCGCCTCTTCAAGCTGCGTTTGTGTAATCAAATTAAGCTGCAGTAATGCCTCACCCAGTTTTAATATTGGCTGACTCTCTTGATACTTAATTGCATCATCGAGTTGCTCACTTGAAATAATCTGGTGTTCGGCAAGATAGTCACCGATTTTTTGTCTGCGCAATTGCTGCTGATGCGATAAGGCAGCGTCTACCTCTTCCCTGCTGGCTAATTTTTCATCAATGAGTATCTCACCGATTTTCAAGCCAATCTGGTAATTCGCAATTGCCTGATTGGGAATGAAGCAACGTACGATTCTTTCATCTGTACTGGGTAAAAATAGATAGAGACCCATCGTAGTGTTAGAAAATCCAATGGTTTCTCCATCGATAATTTCTTTGTCCATAAACTCAACATGGTATGGCTGACGCTCTGACGCAGGGAACATCTCTTCAGCACGAGATTCAAGCGAGGTGAGCTGTTTATTTAAATGTAACGCCTTAACTAGGCGCATACTTTTTATTTCATTGAGATGAATGGTTTGGTTGGCATCGTTATGGGTGGGTAAAAATACAATGCTTGCTTCTTCTGGTAGAAACTCGATGAGCTCACCTAGAACTTTAGACCCATCGCGCATATAAATAAGACAGGTTTCAGAGTCTGTTATAGCGCGATCATGTGCAAAGTTAAAGTAGGGTGGGGTTGGCCATTCGAAGGCAGCTTTGCTCATATTACCAACTTTCAATTATTTGCATCAATTAGGAGGTATCCAACTTTATAGTCTCATTACATGTACTTTACAATCATATAAGCATATTTTTAAATACATATGTGCTGTTTAAATCGCTATATAATATTTTGATGATTGTATGTACGTGAAGAGTTTCAAGTCAAATCGACCATGCTTTTGCTAAAAAAGGATAACTAATAGTGCGAAAACTACATGGACAGCCAGTGATTATTGTAGGTGGCGGACGAGGTGGATTGGCACTGCTTGAGATGTTTTTAGAGGATGAATTAGTAGAAGTGATTGCGGTGGTGGATTGTGACCCAACGGCAGCGGGTATACGGTTAGCACAATCTCGTGGGATTCCCACTTACACGGATGCTATTGAAGCATTTCAGGCTTGTATAGATTACCCGGATAGTATTATCTATAACCTGACCCACGATGATAAGGTTGCCAAAGACGCTACAGAAGTATTTGGTGACAAAAAAGTAACAGACGGATTAGAAGCTAAGTTGTTCTGGCAGATTGTCATGAACTTAAAACGTATCAAAGAAGAGCTTGAATCTAGTCAGGTACAGCTTAATGCCATCATCTACAATGCCTTGGACGGTATCATTACTTTCAACGACCAGGGTGAGATTCAAGGCATTAATCCAGCCGCAGAGCAGATATTTGGCTATAGTCCAGATGCGGTATTGGGCAAAAGTATTCAAGTGTTGATGCCGGATTTGGTTGAAAAAGGTGATGGGGAGTTTATTAATCGCTTTTTACGGTCACGCGAATCTGGATTGATAGGCGTCGCTGGTTATGAGATTTCGGCGATACGTGCAAACGGGCAGCGTTTCCCGTTAGAGTTGTCAACGTCTGAAATGATGTTAAAAGGACACCGCTATTTTGTATGTATTGCGCGCGATATTACTGAACGTAAGCTGGTTGAAGAAAATACGCGATATGCAGCACACCATGACTATCTGACGGGGTTGCCAAACAGGGCATTATTTACAGACCGACTCAAATATATGATTGCCTTGTCTAAGCGCAATACGCACAAATTAGCTTTACTTTTTCTTGATTTGGATGGATTCAAGCGCGTGAATGATACGCTTGGGCATGCGTGTGGGGATTTGTTGTTGAAGGAAGTGTCTGCTAGGTTGCAGGCATTGATTAGAAGTTCGGACGTGTTAGCGAGAATGGGCGGTGACGAATTTACCTTTATTCTTAATAATATTGGCACACAAGAAAATGCAGCTTTAGTCGCAAATAAAATCATCCAAGCACTTTCTAAACCTTTTGATCTAGCTGGCCATCACTGCCATATTGGCGGTAGCGTCGGCATCTCGATGTGTCCAGATGATGCGGTTGATCCAGAAGCTCTGCTCAGGCAATCGGATGAGGCGATGTATTTAGCTAAAAAAAATGGCAAGAATATTTGTGAGTTCTATACACATGTATTTAAATTGAGCCAAGCTTGATATGTAAATATCTAATAAGTTTCGATTTTAATGCGAATCAACTATATGGGATAATAAGCAGGTTTTTTTGATGCCTTCTAAAGGCTTAACAAGAAATAGAACTTCAAGAATTAGAATTAAAGTGATGTCTTATATAAATTTAAAAATCAAAATAGATAAATAAATATGTTACTCATGATTGATAACTATGATTCTTTCACCTACAACCTGGTCCAGTATCTGGGAGAGTTGGGTCAAGATGTGCAGGTGTATAGAAATGATGAAATCGACCTGAAAAAAATTGCGGCGTTGAAGCCTGAAAAGATTGTCATTTCACCAGGCCCATGCACGCCAAATGAGGCGGGTATTAGCTTAGCGCTGATCAAAGAGTTTGCAGGAAAAATCCCGTTGCTAGGCGTTTGTTTAGGCCATCAAAGTATCGGCCAAGCGTTTGGCGGACACATTATCAAGGCCAAAACGTTGATGCACGGTAAAACCTCACTGATTCACCATACGAATACCGGGGTATTTAAAGATTTACCTAACCCTTATACTGCGACGCGTTACCATTCGTTAGTCATCGAACGCGAAACCATACCAGAATGCTTGGAAATTACTGCTTGGACACAAGATGTTAATGGTGAGTTTGGTGAAATTATGGGCGTAAAGCATAAAGCCTTGGCGGTGGAAGGCGTGCAGTTTCACCCGGAGTCTATCCTGACTGAACATGGTCATGATTTACTCAATAACTTTTTGAAAGGCTATTAAAAAATCAAACTTCGTCGTGATACGTTGTTGCTCAACCATTTTCTAATGCTTACATACAAACACGTATGCCGCACATTAAAAAATGATTTCGGGCCTAGTCTCACTTAAAATTTTGATTTTTTACAATGTGTAAATGGTTAATTTTAAAGTTAATTTAGAAGCAGTCATAAATGGCCAAGATTTAAGCCATGTCGATATGCTGGCAATCATGCACCAGGTAATGGGTGGTGAATTAACGCCTGCGCAAATTGCAGGTTTAGTGGTGGCGTTGCGTGTTAAGGGTGAAAGCGTCGATGAGATTGCAGCGGCGGCGGCTGTGATGCGCCAGCTTTCAACCAAAGTCGATATTCAAGACAAAGTACACTTGGTAGATACTTGCGGCACGGGCGGCGATGGTATCCAAACTTTTAATGTCTCGACTGCTTCTGCGTTTGTCGCTGCGGCGGCAGGTGCAAAAGTCGCCAAACACGGTGGACGTTCAGTGTCTTCAACCTGTGGTAGCGCCGATGTGCTGGAAGCGCTTGGGGTAAATGTGAATTTAACACCCGAACAGGTGGCCGACTGCGTGAATGAAATTGGTATTGGCTTTATGTTTGCGCCTAACCACCACAGCGCTATGAAGCATGCGGCGCCTGTGCGGCGAGAGCTAGGTGTACGCACAATTTTCAACTTGCTTGGCCCACTGACCAACCCTGCGTCAGCAAAGCGGCAAGTCATGGGTGTATTTAGTAAAGACCTGACCTTAAAGCTGGCCAAAGTGCTGAAGAATTTAGGTTCTGAACATGTGCTAGTCGTACATGGCGCCGATGGTATGGATGAGATCTCGTTTACCGGCGACACCTATGTGGCAGAACTAAAAGATGGGAAAGTGCGTGAATATACACTTAACCCCGCACAATTTGGCTTAAAACTGCACGCCTTAAAAAGTATTCGGGTAGAAAACGCACAACAATCTAAAGCCATGATTTTAGATGTACTGCAAGGCAAAGCTAACGTGGGTAAAACCAGTGCAGCACGCGATATTGTGTTGTTAAACGCGGGTGCGGCTATTTATACAGCAGGCTTGCAAGCCAATATTCATAAGGGTGTAGAGCATGCGGCGCAAGTGATTGATAGTGGCGCAGCATTGGCTAAATTGGAAGCACTCATAAAACGAAGCGCCGCTTGAAATATCACGTGAAGCAAACCCTCACCCATCCATTTATTCTAGTGTTTATTTTAAGCTTGCTGGTTGCATGCAAGCAAAGTGTACCTGAGTCTTTCGTAACAAACGACACAGTCAGTATAAAAGCGCCAGTCAGCGAAGAAGTAAGCAATCAAGTCTTAATAGACGCGTTTAAGCATAAAAAGAGTGATATCTTTGTTGAGGGTGCGGGTGTAGTAAAAAAACTGCTGGCCGATGACAATAAGGGTTCGCGTCATCAAAAGTTCTTGGTTAGCATCTCCCCTGAGCAAACTTTATTGTTTGCGCATAATATTGATTTAGCGCCGCGTGTAGAAGACCTGCAAATTGGCGATGCCTTGGTATTCAAAGGCGAGTATGTTTACAATCCAAAAGGTGGTGTCATACATTGGACCCATCGAGATCCGCAGACCCAACAAACTATTGGTTGGATAAAGCATAACGGAAAGATTTACGAATAAAAAAATTATGTCAGATATTTTAGAAAAAATCATTACAACCAAGCGCCAAGAGCTAGAGGCTGCGCTGCAAACCACATCTTTATTGGCTATTAAGGCGGCAGCTGAAGCTGAACCAAAACCACGTGGTTTTATTGGTGCTATTCGTGCAAAAATCGAAGCGGGTAATTCAGCGGTGATTGCTGAGATTAAAAAAGCCAGCCCATCAAAAGGGGTGATTCGTGCAGACTTTAACCCCGCTGAAATCGCTAAAAGTTATGAAGCAGGCGGCGCAGCGTGTTTGTCAGTACTCACTGACGTTGAATATTTTCAAGGTTCTGTTGATTATTTAAAACAGGCGCGCGCTGCCTGCAATCTGCCTGTGTTGCGTAAAGATTTTATGATAGATGCCTATCAGGTATACGAAGCGCGTGCGATGGGCGCTGATTGTATTTTGCTGATTGCAGCAGCGATTGATTTAGCGAAGATGCGTGAGTTAGAGAGTATTGCCCACAGCCTAGGAATGGCAGTTTTGGTAGAAGTGCATAACGGTCAAGAACTCGATTTGGCTTTACAGCTTGAAACGCCATTGTTGGGCATTAACAATCGCAATCTGCGTACCTTTGATGTGACACTGCAAACCACTTTAGATTTATTACCGCGTATCGCAAAAGATAAAATCATAGTCACAGAGAGCGGTATTTTTACCGCTGATGATGTGGCGCTGATGCGTAAAAATAATGTGCATACGTTTTTGGTGGGCGAGGCGTTTATGCGCCAGCCTGACCCAGGTGTGGCACTTAAGGAGGTGTTTTATGGTTAATCCTAAACCAAGCAACAACTTGCAACTGACTATGCGGCCGCGCCGTATGCGTAAAGATGAATTTTCGCGCCGCCTGATGCGCGAAAACGTGCTGACGAC
>JAKFEP010000003.1:0-6816 GCA_036675645.1 Methylotenera sp.
GCTGGTGAGCTTAAGCGCAACATTTATCGCGTTTGTCGTTTCAACACAGACCTATTATTTGTTCTCTGGTCGCTTTCCTGCGCATGGTTTAATTGAGTCAATACAACATGGCTGGAACTATCTACCCAACTGGATGCTGGTAAACGCTGCGTACTTTGGTTTAGTATTATTAGTTGCGGCGCTAGTAAGAAGCGTTAAACCTAACCAAACTGCCAAAGTGTAATCACGCAATCGAAAAAAGCCGCTTTTTATAGCGGCTTTTTTCTCACCAAATATGAAAAATACGCATTCTTATAGTGAGCTAGAACAAGCAGCCATTTACAAGGTGATTGCAGAGCGACGCGATATGCGGCACTTTTTGTCTACGCCCATCGCGCCAAAATTACTGACCAAACTACTGCAAGCCGCACACCAAGCACCTAGCGTAGGGCTGATGCAACCGTGGCGTTTTATTCGGATTAGCGATTCAAACTTACGCAAACAAATTCACCGGCTGGTGGATGAGGAACGTGCAAATACTGCGCAAGCCATTGGTGAACTTGAAACTACCACTCGCATGGCTGAATTTTTAAAGCTTAAAGTAGAAGGCATATTAGATTGCGGCGAGCTACTAATCGCCACCTTGTGCGATAAGCGCGAACAGCATATTTTTGGCCGCCGCACGCTGCCAGAGATGGACATTGCCTCAGTCAGCTGTGCCATACAAAATATGTGGCTGGCCGCGCGTGCTGAAGGCATTGGCATGGGCTGGGTGAGTATTTTTGACCCAATCAAACTGGCTAACTTACTCAACATGCCAACTGGCACCAAACCAATTGCTATTTTATGTTTGGGCTATGTCAATACGTTTTACAAAGAGCCTATGTTAATAGAAACAGGTTGGCGCGAAGCCAAGCCATTGAGCGAAATGCTCATGGAAAATCAATGGCAAAATACATGGCATACTTCATAAACCATCTGCCAAAACGCATTGTTTGCCTTACTACCGAAACCGTTGAGGTGCTGTATTTGCTGGGCGAGCAAGATCGCATCGTCGGCATTTCTGGCTATACCACGCGCCCTGCTATTGCACGGCACGAAAAGCCAAAAGTATCGGCTTTTACCAGTGCAAAAATTGATAAAATTTTAGCGCTCAAGCCGGACTTAGTGCTGGGGTTTTCTAATTTACAAGCTGATATTGCTGCAGCATTAATTAAAGCGGGCTTAGAGGTGCATGTATTTAACCAACGCTCAATCGAAGATATTTTGCGGATGATACTGACAGTTGGCCGCTTGGTGGGTGCACAAGCTAAAGCCGAGGTTTTAGTTTCTGGATATCAACAACAAATATTTGATACCCTCGAAGCCGCATCTAGATTGCCCTGCAGGCCGATTGTTTATTTTGAAGAGTGGGATGAGCCGATGATGTGCAGCATTCGCTGGGCGGCAGAACTGATTAAAGTTGCGGGCGGAGAGGATTGCTTTCCAGAGCTAACGCAATTTCAAAGTGCGGGCGAGCGCATGGTAACGCCAGCGCAAGTATTAGCAAGGCAACCAGATATCATCATTGGCTCATGGTGCGGTAAAAAATTTCAACCTGCACAAATCGCAGCGCGTGAAGGCTGGGACGAAATGCCAGCCGTAAAAAATGGCTTTGTATTTGAAATAAAATCTGTCGATATTTTGCAGCCTGGACCATCGGTATTTACGCATGGGTTACCGCAATTGCAAACGATTATTCAACACTGGGCTACTACGCAAAGCTCAGCCAAAAAATTGGCGTCCGCATGAGTATTCATCTGATTTTAGGCGGTGCACGCTCTGGTAAAAGTGCCTATGCAGAAAAACTTGCGATTGAAAGTGGCCTACCTGTAACGTATATTGCCACCGCGCAAATTTACGATGACGAATTTAAGTTCCGCGTGCAGCATCACCAAGATAGGCGACCTAAACATTGGCAACTGATAGAAGAACCTCACTTTCTAAGCAGCGCCTTGCTAGCCAATAACAAGACTGGAACTACCCTGATCATCGATTGCCTCACTTTATGGCTGGCGCAATGGATTTGTGAAGATTGTAAGCCACCCAGCAGTTCTAGCTGGCAACTGCAACGCGAAGCCTTGCTGAAAGTCTTACCTAGCATGCAAGCTGAGGTATTTCTGGTCAGCAACGAGGTTGGCATGGGTATAGTGCCGTTGGGTGAAATTAACCGACAATTCCAAGATGAGCAGGGCCGCCTGAATCAGGCGATTGCGCAGATTGCAGATCAAGTGAGTTTTATTGCTGCTGGCATGCCATTAAAACTAAAGGGTTAAATTGAGATGAAATTTGAATTGAAAGGCGAATACATTGCGCTATGCGATTTACTCAAAACTGTAGGAATAGCGCAAAGTGGTGGCCAGGGAAAAGTGTTTGTGGCGGATGGCAACGTGACGGTAGATGGGGCGATTGAACTGCGCAAAACGGCTAAAATACGCAAGGGTCAGGTTGTGGTGTGTTTTGGTGAAACGATAGAAGTTAGCTAACTGTATTTAAATTCAAAACTGTTCAAATTCGCAATCAAAAATTAACTCGATTGATTTTTGGTATTTTCTCACTAAAATCAAGCTCGGTTACGCTAGCGTAATCAATATTAAATCGAAATAAACCTTTCAGCTCCATGTTTAAAACATGCGCCAACAGTGCGCGTATTAAACCACCATGTGTGACAATTAAAATATGTTTTCCGGTATTTTCTAACTTCAATTCTTCTAAGATATGAATTGCACGCTGTTGTAATTGGCTAAAGGTTTCGCCCCGGGGTGGCGCTAAATTGGCGTAATCGTATGCCCAACCATCAAAAATATCACGCGGAATATCATCCCAGGCGCGTGTTTCCCAATCGCCAAAATTCAGCTCCATCAGTCGCGCATCTTCAATAGGCTCACCAAAACCAAGCGCTGCAGCCAGCTTGGTGCAGCGTTGTAAGGGGCTTGCATAGACCGCATCAAATTGGAAACCTGCAAGCTTGGTTTTTAATTGATTCGCTTCGTCCCAAAAACTAGCGCCGACATCAATATCAGTTTGGCCATAACAAATGCCCGGTGCAATTTGCAAGGAAGTATGTCGAACCAGCGTTATTTTCATACAGCGTAAGTATTGATAAATTGCAACCAGGCCAAAGATGCCAGATAAAACATGATTTCGCTAAGTTGCTGAATCGCCCCTAAAGTATCACCTGTATAACCGCCCAGTTTGCGTTTGAGTAGCATTCGCCACCACCACCAAATTGCGCCTACAGCGGCTAGCACGAATAAAACAAAACTCAGCGTTGCACGCCAATTGCCTAAGCTGTTTTGAAGCAAAGCAAGCAACATTAGCAAAGGCAATAAACCAAATATGTTTGCTATACATAAATCAGCTCGTGAAACTTCTGTCGCTAAGGGTTTGGCTTTTCCACTTGATTTGGTATAAGGCAGGGCCGCCATAAGCCAAACCGCGCTTAGGCGACTCAAAGCATGGGCACAAATTATCACAGCAATTACCGTATCTGCATGCATTGCAACAAGCAGCTGGTACTTAGCCATCAGTGCCATAAATAATGCAATTGCGCCATAAGTGCCTAGTCTGGAGTCTTGCATAATCGTAAGCACTTGCTCGCGCGCCCAGCCTCCACCAAGGCCATCGGCACTATCGGCTAAACCATCCTCATGAAATGCCCCAGTCGCAAAAATTGTAGCGGCCATACTGATAAGCACGGCAATGGGATGCGTAAAAACTTGCATCGCCAGATAAAAGGCAGCAGCGCCAATTATTCCAACGATGCAACCAACAAGTGGAAAATACTTAACACTGCGATTAAGGTCTGCTTCTTGAAAATCAGCATGGCTAGACACCGGGATACGGGTAAAAAACCCAACCGCCAACAGAAAATTTTTCCATTCGGTTTTAAGCTGCTTTAACATTCTTTAGTCACTTCTGTGCTTTTACTTACACCAGCACTTTCGAAACTTGCCATGTCATTTAAAAAATTTGCCGCTGCTTTCACAAGCGGGTAAGCTAACGCTGCGCCTGTGCCCTCGCCCAAACGCAGACCTATATCCAACAGTGGCTTTGCACCTAAGCTATTAAGCAGTGCGCGATGTGCATTTTCATCAGAGCGATGTGCAAATATACAATATTGCAAAATATTCGGCTGCAGCTTACTTGCAACCAGCAATGCCGAGGTTGCAATAAACCCATCAATCAAGAGTAAGGCCTTTTGCTCAGCTGCACCCAGCATAGCGCCCACCATCATGGCAATTTCAAAACCGCCAAATGTATGTAATGCCTGCATCGGTGTAACTGATGTAAACCCATGTTGTAGTAGAGCCTGTTTTAATATTTTAGTTTTCTGGATAAGCCCTGCATCATCCAAGCCAGTGCCACGCCCGGCACAATCTTCCATTGGCAAATCACACAACACACTCATTAAGCAGCTGGCAGAAGATGTATTGCCGATACCCATTTCCCCAAAACCAAGAACGTTGCAGCCTGCATCTATTTCTTTTTTTGCAAGGCTCGCACCTAGTGTAAGCGCTTGCTCACACAGGGCCATTGTCATGGCTGGTGCATGCAAAAAATTTACGGTTCCCATGCCAATTTTTGCATGGATTAAATCTGCATGCGGCGAAAATTCAAAATTGACCCCCGCATCCACAATGCGCAGTTGCATATTATTTTGTTTTGCAAAGACATTGATTGCAGCGCCACCTGCCAAAAAATTAAGCACCATTTGGGCAGTCACCACCTGTGGATATGGACTAACGCCACTTGCAACAATGCCGTGGTCACCCGCAAACACGAGTATGGTGGGTTTGCTTAATTGGGGTGTTAATGTATTTTGAATCAAGCCGATTTGTAGCGCGATATCTTCCAGATAGCCTAGTGCACCGATTGGTTTAGTTTTATGAGCTATTTTTTGCTGTAAGGCGAATGTCAAAGTGCTATCAGGCTGCGATATTTGAAATGAATGCATGGTTAAAGTGTAAATGAAAAACCCACAAAACCTAATGGCTTTGTGGGCTTATTCTACAAAAATTAAATTATTTTGTCGCTTCGTGAGCAGCTTCTTTAGCCGCTTGCACTGCATCCGCGGCTTCTTCTTTTGCTTCAGTAGCCGCTTCTTTGGTGGCATCAACCGCTTCGCCCATCTCCTCTTTGGCTTCCTCAGCTACTGCGCCAGCTGCTTCTTTGGTAGCATCAAAGGCCTCACCTACTTCTTCTTTCATGTTATCTACTGCATCATCCGATTTGTTACAACCAGTTAACAGTGTTGCTGCAAAAACGCCTGCTAATAGGACGCGTAAAAAAGTATTCATCATGTAACTCCTTATTAAAAAATTATTGTCTTCTAAAATTATTGAGGTGGAATCCGCAACATTTGACCAGGGTAAATTTTATCTGGATGGCTCAACATGGGTTTATTGGCCTCAAATATTTTCATATATGCATTAGCGTTGCCATAAAAATCTTTTGCCACTTTAGATAGCGTATCGCCGCGCACCACAGTGTAAAATTGGGGCTCAGCCTCAGCCTCGATCACACCTAGCTGATCTTGTACGTGTTCAACACCTGCAACATTGCCGCAACATAATAAAATCTTTTCTTTGGTTTCTTGATCTTTTGCCATGCCCTGCACAATCACTGTACCAGATGCACCATCAAACCCTATCGTCAAACCTTCTGCTGTTAAATTCATTTTTGCCACATAGTTGGCAATTGCGTTTGCTGCTGCACGGTTTGCAGCATCTACATTCACTGGCGTTGGGTTTGCTTTTGCAGCCGTCTCCTTTGCTTTGGCCTCGCCAATTCCAAACAGCTTTTCACCTGCCTCTTTAATAAAAGAAAACATGCCCATTACGCTCTCCTTAGTAGTTTTATTAAGTACGCTTTAAGAATCATTGTTCAGTCACCTAGTAGACAAATCATAGTGCAATTACTTTAGTTTTACTACCTTTGCGAATAATTTAATTGCAAGGTATCTGCCTATAAATGTTTAAGTTTGCTATAATGCGCGACTTGCAAATAACGATAAGCGTTTTTGCAGACTGGCCGGATAGCTCAGTCGGTAGAGCAGCGGATTGAAAATCCGCGTGTCGCAGGTTCGATTCCCGCTCCGGCCACCAGTATTTAAAAAGCTCACAGAAATGTGGGCTTTTTTATTCTCATATATTGTTCAATCTAAGTACGACGCTGCCTTAGTATGCCGCCCAATGTGGGACGCTTTCTACTAACCAAATTAAGTACATAAATTCTTTTATGGAAAAATCTTTGAAAATAAAATTTTTGTACAACCTACATCCATAGGTCGTCGTTAAATAACTCATGAAGAATTTATAAATACTCTTTTCACTCCGGTTCAAAAATCTTATACCTACATAAAAATCAGAATTTTCCTACATTATTGTAAAAAATTTAATGTTACTTTGAATTGCCGTAGCCTGTGAACGTTATATATGTTTTTACCTAACGCAAATAAAAACCCTTGTAGCATGCGAACTTATTTTTGCTAAAAACTACGGTAGTTATGTCTTGACTAAATGGAATGTCAAATCTCTCAAGCCTAACTCTGAAGGCTTATTGCAACTTTAAGGGGTATGTATTATGCACAAATATAAGGTAGGGATTGTAGGGACGGGGTTTATTGCAACAGGGCTGGCAAAATTTCTCCAAAATCATCAAGATTTTCAGATATCAAAAATTTTAACACGCCGGCCATTAGAATCAGTTACCACTTTACCTCTTCATTTTTTTACAAACTCAACACAAGAACTTATTGATTCCTCAGACATTATTTTTGAGTGTTCGGGTGATGTG